>JBCCNY010000168.1:0-6938 GCA_039025595.1 Pseudomonadota bacterium
CGCTCTGTTGCTAAGCTGCGCTGATGCCCGAGCCAAGAACGACCCAATCGAAGAACAAGCTATCATCCCCATTCAATTGCCCGCGGAAAGCGCCGTATCAATTGACGCGTTTTTGGATTACTGGCGGCCTGATTTTGTTCTCTGGACTGCAGGTAATCTGCGACCGATCTTTGTTGACCGAATAACACGGCGCAGCATACCCTTTGGTTTAGTCGCGGCAGAAGCCGATTTGCTATCCAAATCGTCTTGGCGATGGTTCACAGGCTCGTCCCGCACATCGCTCGGCAAGCTGACCTTCATCTTCACGCGTGATGCCGCCTCGTTTCGCATCGTCGAACAGATGAAACTCGAATCCGTCGATGTGGCTTTTGGTGGCCCGTTGTTGGAAAGCGCTGTCACTCTGCCCTATAATGAAACCGAACGGGAAGAGATGGCGGAACTCTTGCTGGGTCGACAGGTGTGGCTGGCCACGCATGTGAGCGAACGGGAATTACCTGTTATCCTTAACGCGCACCGACAGATCATTCGATACTCGCACCGTGCCGTTTTGATCGTTGTCCCGGACCAAACGGCCGATCCCGAAAGGTGCATGTCTGTCATCGAGAAAAGCGCGATGCGTATGGTGCGATGGTCTGAAGGCGAAATGCCTGAGGAATCGACGCAAGTCGTTTTCGCGGATGTTGAGGGTGAGCTTGGCCTTTGGTATCGGCTTGCCCCTATCGCTTTCATGGGGAACTCGCTCTTTCCGGAAATGAAAGGTAGCGATCCCAACGAGCCGGCGGCTCATGGCGCTGCGATTCTGCATGGCCCAAACCTGGGAAATCGAACGGCGAGCTACGCGCTATTCACAGAGGTCGCCGCAGCCAGGCAAGTCGCCGACGAAAGCACTCTGGCGGCTGCCGTCACACGTTTGATTCAACCAGATCAATGCGCTGCGATGGCGCATACGGCTTGGGAAGTCGCCTCCCGGGGAGCTGTTTTGACCGACATGATCGCTGAACGCGTGCTCGACCAAATCGAACAAACCGGACCGCGTGGATGAAACCGCCCTCTTTCTGGCAGTACCCGCCGGATGCGCCCGGGTTTCGTGCAAGGTTACTGTCGCCTTTGGGTGACATCTATGGCGCTATGACGGCCAAGCGAGTTGCGCGTGCGCCCGTCTTTCGACCGCCCAAACCTGTGATTTGCGTTGGCAACCTGAATGTCGGCGGCACGGGCAAGACTCCCATGGTTCTCGCTCTCGTGCAGCATTTTCAGACGCGCGGGCTAAAGGTGGGCGTCATCTCTCGAGGACATGGCGGGCGCTTGACCGGGCCGGTTGAGGTAAATGAGCGTCAACACAAAGCCGAAGAAACAGGGGATGAGCCCTTACTGATCTCGGCCTTTGCGCGCACATGGATTGGACGGAATCGCGCCGCCGTGGCGCGTGCTGCCTCTGCTGCGGATATTGATGTGCTCGTGATGGATGATGGCCACCAAAATCCCGATATTGCCAAGGATCTCTCAATCACGGTTGTGGATGCCGCACGTGGGTTTGGGAATGGACGTTGTCTTCCAGCGGGCCCGCTCCGAGAGCGCGTGACACCGGGTCTCGCCCGTTCGGATGTACTGGTCTCGATTGGAGATCCGAAGGCTCAGAGCTTTTTTCGCGAAAGATGGAGCGCAGATGTTACGGTGCCCCATTTGACGGGAATTCTTCGGACGCTCGAGACTGGTATGGACTGGAACGAAGCCCGTGTTCTCGCCTTCGCTGGGATCGGGCATCCGGAAAAGTTCTTTGATACCCTTCGCAGTCTCGGGGCAGATCTGGTCCATGCCGAGCCTTTGGATGACCATCAGACCTTTACCCCTGCCCTTTTGAACCGGCTGGACAATGATGCGAAAGCGCTTTGCGCTCAATTGGTGACGACGGAAAAGGATGCCGTACGGTTACCCGCGGACTTTCGGCGACAGGTCTTAACGGTCCCGGTCAGGCTGCATCTCGGTAGTTGGCACGTGCTAGAAAACCTTTTCGAAAAGATCGGCCTGCCCCCAACGAGTTAGCCGCTGATCAAACCTTCGACGATTTCTTTAAGCGCGCTGTAGGACATATTCCCGTGTTTCTCACCATTGATGATCAAGGTCGGTGTTGAGGTCACATCGTGCGCCGCAGCATTTTTCTGGTACCAGGCCACAAGCGTCTGCGCTTTGGTCTCATCCGACAAGCATGCTTGAAGTTGCGCCTCATCGATGCCCGCCACTTTACCGATCCGGCGCAGGTTATCGGCAATCGCAACGGGATCCTGACCCGACCCAAGCCATTCTCGCTGTTCGGCGTAGATTAAATCGGATACACCGAAAAACCGCTCGGGCCCCGCGCAACGCGCGACGATGGATGCCCAGATGCCGGCACCGTCAAAATACACCTCACGATAGATAAAATGAACTTCACCGGTATCGATGAATTCAGTCTTTAGTTTTTTGAACTGGTCCGCATGAAAGCTCGCACAATGCGGACACGTATAAGAGGCGTATTCGATAATCGTCACCGGAGCGTTCTCGTCACCCATGGTCATTTCCACGATGGATGAGGTATCGACGGCAGAGTCTGGATCATCGGGTGTCGAGCCAGCATCCTGTTCCGCGGACCCAACGGTCTGGCTTGGGTTGTCGCGCTCCATCCACCAAATGACGCCGCCCCCGGCAACTGCGAGGCTAAAAACCGCTATAATTATGTTCTTGTTCATTTTTTGACCTTCAGTTTTTCTGCGCGAGAACGCGAGTTGACATGGCTTCCCAACTTCTCAAGAGCTGATTTCAATCCGGAATCCTGAACTGGCATGACGAGATCCCGCGCCTTTTCGACATCCACAGATGTCGGAACAGGCTCGTCGGATACATCCGGTTTGGGTCTAAACACCGCCTGCCCTTCTGCAAATCCGTCCGGGGCTGTCTGAGTGATCGCGATCCTCGAAATGGCATTGTAGCCGTAGACCGCGTTGACCCGGTCACGAAGCTGGTCTTTCTGCATCTCGACTAATGGTCCATGCGAACCGGTTGTCAAAATGGTCAAGGTCGCGCCGAAGCTGTTTCGTGAATGCGATACCTTGACCGGTCGTGTTGTCGCCGCGAGCGCTTCGCCAGCGATTTCAGGCCAATGTGTCAGGACCCGGCTGATCGCAAAACCGCGCGATTCCGATGCGCGTCTGATGCGAGACGCAAGAAGCGATGCGCTATGCTTGAAACCTTTTGTGCTGCTCTGACGCATTGTCACCTGATTTTGTCTTTCCGTTACACTAGAGTAACGCTCGATGAGGCAGATACTAGAAAATTCAGGGATGTGCTGGGTAAATCATGCGTGACCTACAGATGTCATCGCGCTTGCTCGATTGGTACGATGATCATGCCAGGGATTTACCGTGGCGCGTCTCGCCAAAAAGCCGGGCGGCCGGGATAACACCGGATCCATACGCGGTCTGGCTCAGCGAAATCATGCTTCAGCAGACCACGGTTGCCAGCGTTAAAGGCTACTTTGATCGGTTCATTCGCCTATGGCCGACCGTCTATGACTTGGCTAGCGCGGACGATGCACAGGTTATGGGGGAATGGGCCGGGCTTGGATATTACGCGCGGGCGCGAAACTTGCTCAAATGCGCGCGCCACATTGTTGCGCATGAGGGCGGGCGATTTCCAACATCCGAGAACGACCTGCAAACGCTACCGGGGATCGGCCCTTATACTGCAGCCGCGATCGCGGCGATCGCTTTCAACAAGCCATCGGTGGTGGTGGACGGCAATGTCGAGCGTGTGATCACGCGATTGCGCCATATCCGAACGCCGCTTCCGGCCGCGAAACCGGAGATCAAGATGCAAGCGCAGCGCCTGACCCCGCAAACACGGCCAGGCGATTATGCGCAGGCGCTCATGGATCTGGGAGCCACGATTTGCAGCCCTAAATCGCCGGCATGTGGTATTTGTCCTTGGATGGATCCCTGTGAAGCCCGGCGCGTTGGGGTGCAGGCTGAATTGCCGATGAAAGCGCCGAAGAAGCCGAAACCAACGCGATATGGGATTGCCTATGTGGCGCGGCGAGAGGATGGCGCCTGGCTGCTGGAGCGTCGCCCTGAAAAAGGGCTGTTGGGGGGTATGCTGGGTTGGCCTGGCACCGAGTGGAATGAAGCGCCCGACCCAGCGCCTCCGCTTAAGGCTAACTGGAGAGGTCTGGATGCTCAGGCTCGGCACACATTCACGCATTTTCACCTGATCTTAACCATTATGGTCGCACAGGTGCCTCATTCGGTGACCCCCAAGGATGGGGACTTTCTGTCACAGGATAGTTTTCGACCCAAACAATTGCCGACCTTGATGCGCAAGGTTTTTGACTTGGCCAAGGCAGAATTGCAAAGTCCGGTATAAGTATCCGGCAGAGCGGAAGGGACGCCAGACGCATGACATACTTGTCTGCCACGAAAGCGCTGAACTGGCGTCGCGTCCTTCCTTTTTGGTCAGCCCTCGCGTTGATCCCGCTCACTGTTCTGACCGCACTCCTTGGCGGTTGGATGCTCCTCGCCTTGCCGCTGCTGACCTGGCACTTCTTTTCGCTCTTGGATGCCGTGCTGGGTCTCGAAGAGAACAACCTTGATCCAAGTCTGACAGACAGATCGCTGGAACTCTACACGACGGTGACAATGGTTTGGGCACCACTGCAGTTCGGTCTTTTGTATTGGCTTATATGGTACGCGACCGGCCCCGGTGACGCGCATCTTTCAATCGGCGAAACGATTGGCTTGTTCTTTGGCATGGGAGTCGTTTCTGGCACTGTCGGGATCAATTTCGCTCATGAATTGATGCATCAATCGAAGCGTACCGAACGCGGTATGGCCGATGCGCTATTGGCGATGGTGCTCTATTCGCATTTTAGATCAGAGCACTTGCTTGTGCACCATCGCTACGTGGGCACGCCGAAGGACCCGGTCACGGCACGCTACAACGAAGGATTTCATCGCTTTTTTCCCCGCGTCCTGCGCGACTGCTTTTCGTCTTCCTTCCAAGCAGAAGCCACAATGCAAGAACGCCGGGGCAGACGATGGTACTCGATTGGAAACCCGTTTTGGTTATATCTCGCCTTGCAGACCTACATGATTGCTCTGGCAACAGTTCTGGGCGGATGGGTCGGTCTGGCGCTGTTTTTTTGGCAGGCCTTGGTCGCAATATGGCAGTTGGAACTGATCAACTACATCGAGCATTATGGTCTTACGCGCAGACATCTCGGCGGTGGGAAATACGAACATGTGCAACCTCATCATAGCTGGAACGCGACGCATAAGGCGTCTAACTGGCTGTTGATCAATCTGCAGCGACACTCCGATCACCATTTCAAGCCCGCGCGACGCTTTCCGCTTTTGCAAAACTACGACGCCGACACAGCTCCTCATCTGCCGCGCGGGTATCCGATCATGGCGCTCGCTGCGATGGTCCCGCCGATTTGGCGCCGAACCATGAACCCGTTAGTACGCGACTGGAGACGTCGTCATTATCCCGATATTACCGATTGGTCGTCCTACAATAGCGCCAGCCATCCCTTGCCGCGCTAGTCGAGCTCGCAACAAGAAAGCCGCGCTTTAGTTGGCGGGGCTTTCTTTCCATTGCGCGAGCCGCCTTACTCGGCAGGCACCGCTTTCGCGCGTGCTTTGATCGGTGCCCAAAGACGCTTGTTCGTCAGGTACAAAAGGACCGTCATGAATGTCAGCAGCGCAACACCTGCGAAACCCGCCTGCTTGCGATCCATCAGCTTCGGCTCGGCCGTCCACATCAGAAAGGATGCCACATCTTGCGCAATGCTTGATATGTCATTTGGCGATCCATCGGCAAATTCGACATCCTCTCCGTAAAGGACGGGCGCCATCGAAATCCAACCGCCCGGGAAAGCCTTGTTGTAGTATAGGAATGATCCGGCCTCTTCCTTATCTTCGCCCGTGTAACCGGTCAGAAGAGAATAGATGTATTCCGGGCCGCCCATGCCCTTGAACAGCTGGTTGATACCAGTGCCGTGAGGACCCGAGAAACCTGCCCGAGCTTTGGCCATAAGGCTAAGATCAGGTGCGCCAGCCGATCCAACAGCTGGAAAATGGTCATTTGGCGTCGCTGGGCGCCAATCCCCTTCGCCGTCAAGAAGTGTCTCGTCAAAGACCTCAAAGTTCTGCTCGGCATAGGCCCTCACCTCATCATCTGAGAACTGAGGTCCTCCAGAATCGCCGAGTGTGCGCAGCGGGACATATTGCAAACCGTGGCAGCCGGAGCAGATCTCCGTATAGACCTGCAAACCGCGCTGAAGCTGGGCCTGGTCAAATCGCCCAAAAGGACCCTCGAAGGAAAAGTCGATATTTTTGACCTCTCCCGCTCCGCCCGCGGCAAAAGCGCCGCCGGACAAGGCAAGTGTGGCAACGAACGCGCTGATCGACAGTGTTCTGATCATAGCTAGCCTCCTTTACTCGGCTGGCTCTGCGACGCCGGTTGCACCTGCAGGCGTTTGAGCTTTTCCATAATGCGCATTGAAGTCATCTTCGATCGTCGCTGGCTGAGGCAGCGGTTTCTCGATGACGCCAAGGAGCGGCAAGACAACAAGGAAATACGCAAACCAGTAGATCGACCCAATAAGAGAGATCATCGGATATATACCTTCAGCAGGCATCGCGCCAACCCATGTGAGCATTACGAAATTGACCACGAAAATCCAGAAGAAGATTTTGAACTTCGGTCGATAACGGCCAGACCGAACCATCGACGTATCCAGCCAGGGCGCGAGAGCCATGATCGCTATCGCTCCAAACATTGCCAGCACACCGAAAAACTTTGCATCGATGATCCCGCCAGTCATCCAGCTCGCGAGCATCACGATCCAGACGTCGTCTGTGAAGGCGCGCAAGATGGCGTAGAAGGGCAGGAAGTACCATTCCGGA
>JBCCNY010000169.1:0-6924 GCA_039025595.1 Pseudomonadota bacterium
ACCTGGATCAAAGAGGTGATGGAAGAGGCAAAAACGAGCGAGGAAAACGGCGAGCCCGTTGGTGATATCCTGTTCTACGTGCATGGCTACAACAATTCTCCGAAGGATGTTGTCGTGCGTCACCGGAAACTGGTCAAGGGCCTCGAAAAACATGGATACAATGGCGCGGTGGTCAGCTTTGACTGGCCCAGTGCCAACACCGCGATCAATTATCTCGAAGATCGTCATGACGCGAAACAGACGATGCTTCGGCTTGTCGATCAAGGCATCCGTACTTTTGCGCGGCTGCAAAGACCCGACTGCCGGATCAACCAGCATATTCTGGCCCATTCCATGGGCTGCTACGTCGTGCGCGAAGCCTTTGACGATGCCGACGACATCGCCTCGGTGGCGCAGAGGAACTGGACGGTGAGCCAGGTGATGTTCATCGCCGCCGATGTGTCGGCACGCGGGATGCGCGAAAACGCGGCAAAATCAAGCTCGCTCTATCGCCACTGCGTCCGCTTTACCAATTACTACAACCCCTATGACAAGGTTCTGACACTCTCCAACGCCAAACGCATTGGTGTTTCTCCCCGCGCGGGCCGGATCGGCTTGCCCGATAGCGTTCCCGAAAAGGCTGTCGATGTCTTTTGCGGTGCCTATTACAAGAAGAATGTGGATCCCGAACTCGACGAACTGAGCAAGGCGCATACCTGGTATTTCGATGATGATCGACTGCTGAGGGATGTCAGCTTTACGATCGCGGGAGATATCGACCGGGCGGCGATTCCGGGTCGGTTGAAAACCAACAAAGGGAATTTGGCACTCGACCCACGTCCCTGATCTGGCAGAGCGGCGCAGTCCAAACCTGCCGCCACCATCGGCGACAGTGGCGACAAATGCAACTGACGCGGTCTAACCGGTTTCTGACTGGCGCGCGCCTTCGGCACGACAGATATCGTCGGCCTCGCGTACGCCCATATCATCGGGCCGGTCAATCGCGCGGTCCCAAACAACGCTTTCCTTGGTGTAAAGTTGACAGACCACCACACCTTTGGATGTCGTCACCTCAACCGGTTCAGTCTCAAAGTTGCGCGGATCGATCGCGCATCCCGCCGCTCCGAAGAACGCCAATCCCGCGACCGTTACAGAAAATCTAACCACCTGCAGCCTCCGATACATCGTTATCGATGCTTTTTTGTCTTTGTAACTTGGCTGAGTAAGGGGCGGTACTGATGCAGACAATGAATTTTATCCCATAGGGAAGAGATCTCGCGCAAACCGTGTCCTTGTTACCGCTACCACGGCTACATCCGGCGCAAAGGGCCGATTTTCGGCTTTCAGGCTCACGGTCCGGGGTCTATAGAACCGCCATCGAGGTTAGGTATCGCCACGGGAGGCGCAGATGACGATTACAGTTGGTATTAACGGTTTCGGGCGGATTGGCAGGTGTACATTGGCCCATATCGCCACCTCGACGCGCAATGACATCCGTGTGGCAAAAGTCAATGCCACGGGCCCTCTCGAAACAGCGGCGCATCTGATCAAATATGACAGCGTGCACGGGCGCTTCCCCGGCAAGATCGAGCTGGGCGATGGCACGATGGATCTCGGGCGCGGCCCGATGGAGATGTTCTCGACCTACGACATGACCGAGTTGGACTGGTCCGGTGTCGATGTGGTGCTGGAATGCACCGGCAAGTTCAATGACGGGGAAAAGGCCAAGACCCATCTCGATCAGGGCGCGGGAAAGGTGCTGTTGTCCGCGCCGGGCAAAAATGTCGACCGCACCGTGGTTTACGGTGTGAACGATGCCGATCTGCAGGCGAGCGAGCGGATGATCTCGAACGGCTCTTGCACCACCAATTGTCTCGCTCCCGTCGCGAAGGTTCTGAATGAAACCGTGGGGATTGAAAGCGGGATCATGACCACGATCCACGCCTATACCGGCGATCAGCCAACGCTGGACCGCAGGCACAAGGATCTCTACCGCGCGCGCGCCGCAGCAATGTCGATGATCCCCACCTCCACAGGCGCGGCCAAGGCACTGGGCGAAGTGCTGCCCGATCTCAAGGGCAAGCTCGACGGATCCGCCATTCGCGTTCCCACACCGAATGTGTCCGCCGTCGATCTGACCTTTCTAGCCAAGACGGACGTGACAGAGGCCTCGATCAACGCACTGATGGCAGAGGCAGCCGCCGGGCCGATGTCCGGCATTCTGGGCTATGATGATGAACCAAAGGTCTCGGTGGATTTCAATCACACCGAGGAAAGCGCAATCTTCGCCCCGGCCCAGACCCGGGTGACCGGCAACAGGTTGGTGCGGGTCCTGGCCTGGTACGATAACGAGTGGGGCTTTTCGTGTCGTATGGCGGATGTCGCTGTCGCGATGGCCCGAGTAACCTGACAACGGGACCGGGCTATGACCAACATTGTGGCCCTCTCGCTTGCCCTTTTCATCGCCGCTGGTCTGTCAGTGGACTATGTCCTATTCGATCTTCAGGGATCTTTGTTTTTGGCTCGAAAAATGCTCGGGCTTGTCGAGTGGCTGGCCTTCTGGCGTTAAGAGGCAGGTTGGTACTTCGCGACCAGTGGCCCATGCACGGCATGGGGCACGAATTTTGATACATCGCCGCCTAAACGGGCAATTTCTTTGACCAGTTTGCTGGCAATCGCCTGACGCTGTGCATCGGCCATCAGAAAGACCGTTTCGATCTCGTGATCGAGCGCCCGGTTCATACCGACCATCTGAAACTCGTATTCGAAATCAGCCACAGCGCGCAGTCCCCGAATGATCATCGACGCGCCCACATCCCGGGCACAATCGATCAGCAGGTTCTCGAAGGGATGGACCACAATCTCAACGTCACTGCCGTCGCTGATGAGGGCCGCTTGCGCTTCGACCATCGCCACACGTTCGTCCAGCGTGAATAGAGGCCCCTTGTCACGGTTGATCGCCACACCGATCACCAGTCGGTCGACCAGAGTGCAGGCCCGCGACATGATATCGGTATGTCCGAGCGTGACCGGATCGAATGTGCCCGGGTAAAGACCGATGCGCATGGCGGCTCTCCCTCTCGCGTGGCCTGCGTGCAAAACCCAGCGCCACAAAAGCCAATCGATTTGATAAATGCAAGCTCTGCTTGGGAAAACACAGCCGATCAGAGATCGGCGTGATACTCCTCGATCAGATGCGCGACGACCGCGCGCATGGTGGACGCGTCGTCCTGCCCTGCGGCGCGGGCCTCTGCATGCACGGCGCGCTGACGGCTGGCGCTGGTGCCCTGCTCTACGATCTCGCTGGCGCGCATGATCTCGTCCATCGAGCCGAAAAAGGCCGCATCTTCTTCGATCAGATCGATCAGCTCACCCACCAGATCGGCCATCGGTACAATCTCTCCACGGCCAAAATCAATCAGACCCTCACGCACGCCGTAGCGCTGCGCGCGCCAGCGATTTTCGTCGATCAGGAACCTGTCATAAAGGCGCCAGCGTTGATTGCGCGCGGCCAAGCGCCACAACATTCGCGCAATGGCCTGGGTCAGAGCCGCCAGTGTGAGCGTATGTTCGATACGCGGCTGCACGTCACAGATCCGCGCCTCGATCGTCGGAAACCTGTGGGAGGGGCGCAGATCCCACCAGATCTTTGTGGCATCCTCAATGACGCCCAGATCTGTGAGGATATGAACCGAGCGCTCAAAGGCGCTGAAGCTCTCCATCTGGGGCGGCAGACCGGTGCGCGGCAGGTTGTCGAAAACGGTCAAACGATAACTGTCGAGGCCGGTATCCAACCCCTGCCAGAACGGCGAGGATGTGCTGAGCGCCAGAAGATGCGGCAGGAAATAGCTCATCTGGTTCATCAGATCGATCCGCCGGTCGGGCGGGTCAATCCCAACATGCACGTGCATTCCACAAATCAGCATCCGCTGCACCACGCCCGCCAGATCATGGTTGAGCGCGTTGTAGCGCGCCTTGTCGGTATGGTGCTGTTTGCGCCAATCGGCGAAAGGATGGCACGAGGCGGCAATCGGCGCGAGGTTATGCGTCTTGGCATGGCGCGCCACACAATGGCGCAATCGCTTGAGATCCTCGCGCGCCTCGGCCACGCCTGCACAAACCTTCGTCCCGATCTCGATCTGGCATTTGAGGAATTCCGGCGCGACTTGTCCTTCAAGCTCTGCCGCACAGGCCTCCATCAATCCGTCAGGCGCTTCCGCCAGGTCGAACGTGTCGCAATCGACAAGCAGGTATTCCTCTTCGATCCCGATGCTAAAGGCCGGCTGCGCCATACTCATAGAAAATCCAAAACTTGAAAATCCAACACGTATCTGTCCCGCTTTGGCAGTTTGCTGAGCAAAATCATGCGTTAAGGTGCCAATTCGCGCAAGTCCCTCCTGCGCGGGTGACCGTTCTACCGCGCCGATAGCAGATCCGGCACATGCAGGCGCATGATCTCGCTATTGTCTGCGGTGCCCCACTGTCGACCGGCGGAAAAGGGCAGATTATTGTCGTTGCCAACCAGAATATGCTCCGGCCCATCCCGCACAACGCTTTCGATTGTCGCAAACGGAAAAACGAAACGACCGGTCGCAATCGAACCGGTGGTGACAACGTCACCGGCGCGGCCTTCGGGATCTGCAATGTCCATCAGATCGATCGTGGCAAGCCGGCGCACAAGACCTGTTTCATCCCGGCGCGATATGTCGATCAGAGTGACGCGTTTGACCCGGGCGGGTCGTTTGAAACACCCTGTCTCCGCATCAGTCTTGCAGGCCGCAGAGGGGTGGCCCTGCCCGTGATCGCGTTCAATCACCAGGGCCCGGGTATCGTCGATGAAGTTCAGGTCTCCCACAGCCACAGCCCCTTCCGTCAGATCCAGCATAAAACTCTCACCCGTCCAGGACCGCGTGGCCGGATCAAAGGCAAAGGCGCGCACATACGCCTCAGACTGTCCTTTCGCGTCGAGCAAAGGCCGCTCCAACATGGCCCAAAGGGTGGAGTCGTCGCGCGTCACAGCCAGCGCCTCAAACCCGCCAGAGCGAGGCACGCGCCAGTCCTTGCCCGCCGCGGCCGGGCTCCGCAAAACCGGATTGTCTGGTGAGCGCAGCGCGGTACCATCCACGTGCAGAGGAAAAACGCCCGTGACCCGCCCGTTGCGCGTGGCCGAGATCAGATAGGGCCCGAATTCGTCCCCGATCCAGACTGTCTCTGCCACGATTTGCAGACTCTCAGGGTCGAAATCCCCACCGGTAAGATATCGACGCTCGGTGCCTTCCTGCACAATCCGAAAGGGCACGACAAAATCCGGATCCTGCAGCCATACGCGGTCACGCACCTCTATCTTGCCAGTTTCAAAATCAGCCGTAAGCTCGAGAAATCCCAACAAAACATCGCTGCTGTTTCGCTTGTTGCCAAAGCCATTGTCCATCATCACGAAAAGGCTGCCCTCCGTTCCACGTGCCGCAGCGAAACCGGAAAGACCCTGTACCGGCTGTCCGGCAAAGGGGCGCGCGATGCCGTTCTGCTCCTCCTGTTCCGCCTTTCGGACAGGCACGTCGCCCACCGAGAATTTGCCCGACAGATCGACCTCGGACGGCGCATCATCGGGCGGCGGCGTCAGAGTCAGTGCAGGAAGAGAGGCGAACCCGGCTAGCGTGGCATCCACCCTCTCTTCGGCGGCGGCGAAGCCGGCAAATATGCTCAGCACCAAAGAGATCCGGATTATCCGGTCCAGCATGTCAACTGTCCCATCTCCATGTCGGCCCGCTTGTGGAGGTCAGATCTTTCGGGCGAAGACCCGGTCCTTCGAAGCGTTGCACGCAGATGTAACAGACGTCTGAATCAGATCCAGATTGGCCAGGCGCGCTGTCCTGCGCAAACGGCGCTCGGTTATAGCGCGATGAGGCGCGACAGGATGGCATTCTCATCCACCGATGGGATTGCACCTGTTGTGCGCCCGCGTGGTTTTCCCAGACGCGTTAACGCATACCCTTCCGCCACCTCTTCGGGCGCATAGCGGATCAACACAGACGCGGTCAGCAGTGTGGCAAGGCTTTCAGTGAACCAGCGCGCTTGCGCGTCTTCGGCAAGCCTGGGAAACCGGGCGATATGCTCTGACAAGGCGGTATCATAGGCGCTCACCTGCCCTGCGGCAGCCCCGAGCTCGGCGCTCAGAACATCGCCCGAAAGCGGCGTGTCTCGCAACAGCCGCAAGACATCGAGGCAGAGCACATTGGACGAGCCATCCCAGATCGCTGGCAATGGCGCCTCTCTATAGAGCATCGGCAGGCCGCTCTCCTCGATGTATCCTGCGCCACCCATGACCTCCATCGCTTCGCATACCACGCTCGGGCAAGCTCTGGTGTTAAGGTACTTGGCCAGCGCGACCGCCAGCCGGGCGAAGGCACTATCCGCCTCTCCCGTCGCGTCGAGAAACCGCGCAGCGTATAGACCAAGCGCCAGCGAACCCTCCCAGTCCAGCGTGAGGTCCACCAGCACCCGGCGCATCAGCGGCTGATCTATCAGGATGTGGTCAGAGACATGTCTTTGCCCCGCCCATTGCGTCGCCTGGACAAGGGCCGCGCGCATCAACCCCGCCGCAGCCAGGGCTGCGTCGAGCCTCGTGTATTGTGCCATGGATGCGAGCGTGGCGAGCCCTGCACCCTCCGCCCCAAGCCTGTGAGCCAAGGCATCGGCGAATTCAATTTCCACAGTCGCGTTGGCGCGATTACCGAGCTTATCCTTGAGGCGCAGTATGTCGATCCCGTTGCGTCGATCTTCTAACCATCTGGGCACCAGAAATGCGGTCAATCCTCCCGAGGTCTGCGCGAGCGTGAGAAACCCGTCCGACATTGGCGCCGAGCAATAGTATTTATGCCCGCGCAACCGGTAGGATGTCCCGTCCCGTGTGGCGCGTGTCGACGTTAAAGACAAATCAGACCC
>JBCCNY010000170.1:0-6848 GCA_039025595.1 Pseudomonadota bacterium
CCAAGAGCCCCGTAATGTGGGATGACAAAACCGTTCAAGACGATATTCACCAGCGCACACGGGGCCAGAATTTTCAGGCAGTCGCGCTCGCGGTGAAGTGCTCCGGCCAGTTGAACGCAGGTCATGCTGAGAAAGAGCGGGATTGTGGAAAGCGCAAGCACAGCGAAGATGCTGGCCCCTGAACGGAAGTTTTCGCCCCAAATCGTCGTCACAATCGGCTCTGCCATTGCAACGCAGATCAGGGCGAGCGCGGTTCCGGCAAGGCACACTGCCGTGATCAGGCGCCGAACCAGACGGGTCAACTCAGCCTGCTTACTCGTGAACGCCATGGCCGCGGCGATGGGTACGAAAACCATCATCAGCGGTCGGACCAGAGTTCTTGTCACTTCCAGAAGACGGTACGAGGTTTCGTAATCGGCGACCTGCTCTGCTGTCGAAAGCGCGAAGATCATCAACACGTCGACCTTGCTTTGAAGCAGCAACACCATCTCTGTGGCGAGAAAAGGCAAGCCAACAAGCAGGACCGGGCGCAAGGTATCCAGCCTCCATTGAAGCCGGACCGGACCCACATGTGCGTGCATAACCCTGGCTGCGACAGCGACCATGATTGCGTTGGCGACGATATAGAGCCCGAGCACGGAAGCCAGAGACCAGCCTTGCAAAACCGCCAGTGAAGACACCGATATGAGTAGCGGTCCGATTGCACCAACCGCAAGACGCAGGCCCATCCACCGAAAGCCGACAAACACCGCCGAAAACGTGTAGAAGAGATCGCCCACCAACAAATAGGCCGTGGTCAGCGCGGAAATCTGGAGCAAGTCCGGAGCGAGAAGCGCAACCGCCAGGTTTATGCAGATCCAGAGCAACAGAGTTGTGGCGAGACGCAATGGCAATATCTGACCGAGCATGTCGAGAGCATCCTCGGGGCGTTGCGCGACCGACCTGCGCAACTCTCGGTCGGTACCGAGGTGGCTCGCCGTCGCCGCGATGGAGCCGATCACGCCACAAAAGAAGAACTGACCGATCAGATCTTTGTCGAAATGCCTTGCCAGAATAACCGCTGCGAAAAGGCCGGGAAATTTTTGGATCAGCTGGGTCATGACCGACAAAACGAGGTCGCGCTGCCAACCGGTGATTTGTCCAATCAGTGCCGCGACCGGACGGTCGGACGTGTGTTTGGCTTTAGTGGACTGCGACACGGGCAACCCTCCAATACACCGCAAAGAAGCCTGACAGTATTTTGACCAGAGCGCCAATTGGTCGACTGCTAAACAGGCCGTCTGCCAACGGTAGCGGGCTGCCGTGCAGAACGACGCTGTCGGGCACGCAGCGACGGGTTTGCACATCCCTTCGCAACGCAGACACTTGCCGGCGGTTGGTGATTAACCAAACCCAGCCATTGACCCATTGCGGCATCCAACCACGCGCCAGCGCTAAAGCGATGGTGGCGCATTCGTAGATCAGCAAGGCGGGGGAGATGATGAGGATCGTGCGCCAGTGAAAGCAAATAGCGATGGTGAGCAAACGGTTGCGCATGGAAAGATACGCGCGCCGCGTCGGATAGCCCCCAGCACCGCGAAAAGAGAGCCCACTATACCCGGCACCCCGGTCGTGCAGCACCACCGCGCGCGATGCGCAGAGAATCTTATGGCCAAGCAGGCGCATCCGAAGCCCAAACTCCAGATCCTCGAAATAGAAAAAGAAACTCTCGTTGAAACCGCCAGCCGCCAGTGCAGCATCGCGGTCGACTAAAAGGAATGTGCTGATCAGGCCATCGACGGCATGCGGTGCGGTGCCCCTGTCAGGTTCCGCGTTGGCGTTTTCCAGAATGAGTGTGCCCAGGAAATGCGGCGCCGCTCCGTCACATTGGATAGTGTCCTGATTGGGCAAAAAGAGCAGCCGCGGACAAACGATTGCAGCGCCGGTGCTGTCTCGCCCAGCCAGCAATTCAGAAATAGCCCCTTGCGTGACCTGCGTATCCGAGTCGATCAGCAAGACCGAGCGGTGACAGGCGTGTTGCAAACCCTGATTGCGAGCGACAGACGGGCCAGGATTGTGTTCCAGCAAAAGCATCCGAACCTCAGGGAAAGCCTCCGCCACGCGTTCCGGTCCGCCATCGTTAGACCCGTTATCCACAAGGATGACCTCATCAACTTGCGGGGCGAAAGCGCTGATCGATTGGATGCAGGATAAAAGCCGATCCCCCCCGTTGTAGTTCACCACAACGGCGCTCAATCCGGTGTCGGTCGGCTCTGTCATAATTGACTTTGGCCTGCAAATTCAGGGAGAGCTTTCATTGCCTTATCGTAGGCTGCGTCGACCCGTTTTGCGATCGCCTCCCAAGAGTAATGCAAGAAAACTGTTTCCCGTGCCGCCGCGCCGATCCGATCGCCCAGAGTTGGATTTGACAGCAAGGTCAGGATCGCGCCCGCAAATTCAGTCACGTTACCGTCACGGACCAAGCTTGCATCGATACCATCCGTGAGGTTCTTGCCGGAGCTTCTGAATGAGATGATCGGACGCCCGGCCGCCATGTAGTTAAGCAGTTTGAGAGGATATCCAGGGCATTTGATCCTCGGATTGACCAGAATGTCCGCCGAGCAGAGCTCTTGGGACAGATCGGCCTCAGCGCTATCCAAGAAGGTCACTTTGTCAGCGACTCCGAAGGCTCTGGCCATTTCCAAAACAGGTTCGTGGGGTTTCTGGCTGACCAGCGCAAGATGCGCGTCGGTGTTTTGCGCCGCCACGATGGCGAAAGCTTCAAGTAGAAGTTCTATCCCCTGATAGGCTGCAAGGTTGCCTGCATAGACGATGCGTCCTCGGTGCACATCCCCGACCTGACGGTGAAATGATGCCAGCGCGGCTTTCTCAATGCCATTTCCGACAATCGTCATTTTCCCGCGTTCACCGTCCGCAGCGTCCGAATATGACGCGAGCGTGTCATGGATTTCCTCGGTTACCGGTATAACGTGGTCGGCTCTTTTTGGCAGCGTTCGGTCTAAAAATCCACCGAAGCGATTGATCGGCGCTTCGAAGATTGAAGATGTATAATAGGCTAGTTCGGCACCCAGCAGCGTGTGCGCATCATAGACAATTTTTAGCGGAAAGATCTTTCGCAGGGTGAGGCCAATCAAAAGAGCCTCGTAGTGATGACAATGGAGAAGGCGAAGTTTGTATCGACGAATGACGTTGGCCGTCTTGGCGAGAAGGAGCGGGTTCAACACCAGCGTTTTTCCTAGCCCCGGGCCGGGGGCCGGGTCCCACTTGCCCGGGACTTTTGGGATGCGATGCAGTTCATACCCCTTGCCGCCGCCGTCATCAGAGCTGAAAACCGATGAATCGACGTCCTCGCCATAGTGATATGAAGCTACGTGAACCTTCCGCCCAGATCGGGCAATTGTTTCCGCCAAGCGCTGGATCCGGATCGGAGTACCTCTTCGGCACGGAAAAGGGCACGCTGCCACCATCAGCACCGGCTCCGGGCGGAACGTCTTTTTCGGATCTGGCTCTCTTGAAACTATATTGGGCCTCGAATGTCTTGCGCTCAATTCATTCATCAGGCTACCGAACACCCCAACCGTATTTACAAACACCACACATTTACACGTAGAGGTGGAGCGCACATGGTGCAAACAAGAATTTACGACAGACCAAATTGTGTGCCAACCTGTGGCAAAAAGTTGCGAGTGCGCGGTTAAAATATAAGCGTTGAGTGGCGAAGCGGTCGTCTTTCGCAAAATCCGAATTGTCTGATTACAGGTCGAACAAATGCCTAATCCCGTCCGCATCGACCTTTGGTACTGCAAAGTCCTCAAATGACCTGCAAACCGCGCTTGCATGAGGTTATTCCCCCACACGTCCTTTGGCGATTTCTGAAAGTCTAGGAGGCGTAACGCACGATCTTTTGTAGCCTAACAGGACGAACTGCATGACGTCTGAAGAACACAAAGTCGCGCTCAGTTAGACTTTTGTTTTCTCGGTTAAAGATCGAAAATCGGTCGAGGTTAGCTTGTCGATCTGACCCAAATGCTATGCAAAGAGGCGATAGTAAAGCCAGTTGGGCAAGAAACGCGACAACCTGAATACCCATGAAAACAGCCTTGGGAAATGACGCTCGAAAGCGCCATCGTCATTCATCAGCTCAAACATTTCCTGGGCCGCGGCCTCTGGTGTCATAATGAACGGCATTGTAAAGTTGTTCTTGTCTGTCAGTCTCGTTCGTATGAAGCCCGGATTGGCCAATTGCACGCGAACGCCAGTCCGCCACAGATCCGCGCGAAGGCTTTCCGCCAGCGCCATAACGCCCGCCTTTGATGCGGCATAGCCGATGGCGCCGGGCAAGCCGCGGAAACCAGAGAGCGATCCCGTGATAACAATATGACCCGTGTTGCGCGCCACCATCGTAGGCACCACCTGTCCCAGAACGCGCACGGCGCCTGTGAAATTGATATCGGCCATGGCCGTCGCCTCTTCCGCGCGCCATTCCGTGGCGGTCATGGGCCAGTAGACGCCAGCCAGAAATACAAGCCCGTCAACATCACCGATCTGTTCTGCGGCTGCTGTGACGCTCGCACCATCCCCGATATCCATCGCGACAACACGGGACTTGCCAGGTAGTTCTTCGGCCAGCGCGGTTAGCCGCTCTTCGTTTCGCGCAGACAGGATCACCTCCGCGCCCGTGGCGCTCAGTTTTTTCGCCAGAGCGGCACCCAAGCCCTCGCTGGCACCCACCAGCCAGTATGTTTTGGCCGACCAATCTATCATCAGGCGGGATCAAGCCTTTGCATCGTGGCGACAAGTTCGGCCACCTTGATGCCAAACTTTCGGAACTGCGAGCGGTTCACAATCGTGCCAGCCGGGGTCATGTACATCCAGTCCACCACCGTCAGGACATGCCCGCCCGCGTGATCCGGCAATTTGAGCTTATAGTTCAATTGAACCGTTGGTCCGGATTGCCAACCACTGCCGGGACCCACCAAATCATCTGCTTCAGCCTTGATCGAGCCATCGTTACCCAACTCTAGGCGCCATTCGCGATCCTGAGTGTTTCCGCTATCGTAGCGAAAATGCTCTTTCATGATGCCCCGGTTTCCGTCCCACTTCGCATCGAAATCAGCCGAGAAGCGAGAACTCACCCGACCGGTCGGACCATATATCACGCCCTCGCAGCGGATTGGGCCACTCAGATGCTCGCGAAGATCGATCGTTGGTATGATCTCGGCGTAGTCCGCAGGTGCTTGGGCCGCAAAGCTGGCAAACCTGTTCTTTAGGTAGATGAGCAGAGTAATCAGTGCTGCACCTATCCCGATGTAAGTCAGTGCTGACATGTCAGGCTCCTTTCCTGATTGATGTTGGAATTGGCGCGACCGATCTGTCCGGCGTGCTGGCCAGCAGGGCGATCGCAATAAGTTTAAGAAGGCAGGGCACCGCGCCGTAGAGAAGGCTGAGCGATAGCAACGCCTGTTGAGAGTTTTCTTCGCCGGGTTCATAGCCCGCGAACTCGAGCATGGGCAAAAGTGCCACAGCAGCGAAGGCCAGTGTCATCTTGCTCACGAACGACCAAAGGCTGAAACCTTCGGCCGCACCCGGAGAGATTTGCGATAAACGCTTTGCGAAAAGCGCAGGCAAGAGCGTCATGTCCGCCCCCAACGCGACACCGGAGGCCACACAAATGACGGCAAAGGCTAGACCATCCCCGGCCCCCAGCATGATCGCATAGCCAAAGGCCGCGATTGCCAAAACCATGCCGCTGAGGAGGACACGGCGCGTGCCGTAGTTTTCTGCCAACATTGCCCAAACAGGCGCAGCGCCTGCCGCGCTTGCGAAAAACAGCAGGAGAAAGGCGCCCTCCCACCCGGGCAAACCCAGTCGGTCCTCTACAAAGAACAAAAACAGCGTTGAACTGACGGCCACCGGTGCGGAATTGGCTAGTGCCACGAGCAGAAGCCTGCGCGCTACCGTATCGCCAAGAATGAGGCGCAATTCAGAGATAGATTCTGGCGCCTGCACGCGCGTCTGCTCCCATTGTCCCCGCATCGCCCCGAGCGCAACCGCAATCAGTCCTAGGAAGGCAATTGCAAAACCGACATATCCGCCAAGCGCCACGGGCGCGACTGCTGCGGCACAGATACCCAGTAAGGCGCCTGTTTCGCGCCAGCGCGCAACTTTAAGATGGCCGTCGTTATCAAAGCGGTCGGCAGCCGTAACCCCCTGGGCATAAAAACAAATTGTCAGATAGCTAAAGGCGGAGAAGACGAGCGTGAGCATGATGGCAAACCACCACAAAGGGGCGAAGAGAGGCTCGACCCCGAAAAGTCCGAACATTCCGATGCCCATGATAAGGCCGCCGACAACCACGCTTGCCCCGCGATAGCCGCTCACTTTGGCGGACAACTGTCCCAAAAGCGGGTCCTGGACAAAATCCAGCATCCTGAGGAAGAACAGGGCTGTTCCCAGAGCCGCCAGAGAGACGCCAAACTCGTCGACGTAGAATTTCGGCGCATGCATATAAAGCGGCAGCCCTGCCGTCGACAGCATGGCGGCGAAAATCGCGAAGCCGGGCAGCCGGGGATATGGAATGCTCGTGTTCAACGGCTGACCTCGCTCGCGGGTGCCTTGGGACGGCTACGAAAGATCGCCCCTTTCCACCACAGCTTCAGAGCTTGCCAATGGATCAAGGCCATCACCCGACGCGTGCCGAGGGGCCGACGCAAAAATGCACCGAGTACGCCAGAGCGCTGAAGCGGTGCGCGTTGTCCCACCAAAGTCGCCGTGACGCCGCCGTTTCCATCGGTGAAATCGATCAGGATACCGATGCGATCCAGCTGGATGTCGAACCGGAAAAGGTA
>JBCCNY010000171.1:0-6835 GCA_039025595.1 Pseudomonadota bacterium
CCCCGACTGACCTTAATTTCTTCTTGCATGAAATCTATGTTGGAGCGCCGCAATTTTTTGAACAGCGCATCAAATTCCGGCACCGCAACCGCCAGCGCGACGGATTGCTGATCGTCCTGCCAATCCAAAAGCCCCTCGGCGGCTCGATTGACGAAGGCAACCCGGCCTTTTGGATCAAGACCCACGACACCCGACGAAACCGATCCCAAAACCGAATCGAACAAGCGCCGACGTCGTTCAATATGCTGGGTGTTGGTCAGCAAACGCTCGCGCTGAGCTTTAAGTTGACGTGTCATCTGATTGAAATAACGTGATAACTGGCTGATCTCATCTTCGCCATCTTCCTCACGGACCCGTGTGTCCAGATCGCCATCACCGACCCGCTGCGCCGCGCTTGTCAGGCGCCCGACAGGACGTGACAGCCGTTCGGCAAACCACATGCCCAACCAAATAGCCGCCAGGATCAAAATAAGCGCAAAACCCAGATAGAGCAGGCCAAATTCGAAAAGGACGCGATCGCGCTCCAACTCGCGCTGTTGATAATACCGCGCGGTTTCCTGCGTTTCATCGAGAAGGTTGAGGATATCGCCATCGACATTTCTGCTTACATACAAATACCGGTCAGCGATTTCACGCAGCGGTATGAGCGCCCTGAACTCACTATTGTCCCAGTCCCGGATGACAACGATACCATCCGCCAGCGCCTGCTCGATCTGGGCGCGCGTTGGTTTTTCGAAGTCAAAGAGATACGAGCGTTCGCCCCGTGCGCGGATCTCACCCAAACCATCGATCACATAGGCCTCACGCAAACCACGCTGAATTTCCCTTTGCCCGCGCGACAGGATCTGACGAATGTCGCCGTCATCAATGAACATCGCCGCACGTTTTGTGGCATCAATGAGCGAAGCGAGCGCCTGCGCGTCTGTCTCCAGGTCGCGGCGTTGTTCTTCCTGGTAGGCCTCTGCCGCAGCAACGGAGCTGTCAACAACGCGACCGACGCGGTCCGAGAACCACGCTTCGAGGCCCATATTGATCGATAGCATCGCGAAAACGGCAACCGTGATCGTCGGCAAGAGCGCCATGATGGCAAAAACACCGGTCAGCCGAAGGTGAAGACGAGAGCCGGCAGAGCGTCGGCGCCTCGCCGCAATCATCTGGGCCACCCGCTGTAGCACCAACGCGGCGACAAGAATCACGTAAACCAGATCAGCCAGAAGGACGGCACGTAGAGAATTAGAAGACGCATCCTGATCCAGCGGGCCCAGAACAAGATAAGTCAGGATGGCTAGGATTGGGCCAAGTACGACCAGGCCAAACGCGGCAACACCACGCAAGCGCTGCAATCGGCGCAAACGTCCGATTTTATCCCACGTCAATCTGCGTGTCGTTCCTGTCACGCACGACCTCCGCATCAACTCATGTTTTGGTGGCGCTGCCCGCCTTTACCTCAATATGTGGCTCGGCCTAAAAAACCCGCCACACTGCTGTTGCACTTTTACATCAATTTACGGCGCCGTGTCACGCGAATATCCAGTTCCGTGATCTTTTTGCGCAACGTATTTCGATTTATTCCAAGTAAATCAGCGCATTTCGCCTGATTTCCGCCCGTCGCATCGAGCGCGATTTCAATTAAAGGCAACTCTACTTCGCGCAGGATTCGCCCATAAAGCCCCGGCGGCGGCAGTACATTTCCGTGAAGATCGAAGTATCGGCGCATATGGCGCGCCACGGATGCCGACAGTGTTTCTCCCGTGCCGCGGCCCATCACCGGGGCTGCCTCTGGCTGGTTGCCCAGCACGGCCTCGACCTCCTGACGGGAAATCTCATCGCTTCGTGCGGTCAGGCCCAGCCGCTGGATCGCATTTTCAAGCTGTCGCACATTGCCCGGCCACGAATAGGCGCGCATCAATTCCATGGCTTCGTCAGAAAGACGCCGCGCGGGGTGACCGTCGCGCTCTGCGCGAGACAGGAAGTGCGCGGCAAGCAGCGGCACATCATCCACACGCGCGCGCAGCGGTGGAACCTCGACCACGGCTCCGGACAGTCTGTAGTAAAGGTCCTCGCGCAACTTGCCATCCTGCAAGCGATCCGCGAGGCGCCCCAAGGAGGTCGCCATAAAGCGTGGCACGTGATCGCTGGGAGCATCCATCATTCGGACAATCCGCGCCTGCGCCTCACCATCCATATCGCCCACACCGTCCAGAACGATGGTGCCGCCCTTGGCCCGCGCCATAATCCGGCTCGGACCCTCAAGATCGCTCAGATCAGCAGGGCTTGCTGTCACAAAAGGCAGCGTGCGACGGTCTGAAAAGTCATGTATCGCTCGTGCGATCAGAGTTTTTCCTGTACCGGATTCCCCGGTGATCAGAACCGGCAGATCGGTATTCATCAACCGCGCAACCACGCGATATAGACCCTGCATCGCGGGTGTCCTGCCAACCAATGGCAATTCGTCCGGACGCTCATTTGCAACGGGCGCGACCCGGATCTGGGAAGAACGCTGTGCCAGTGCGCGCGCTGTTCGCTTCATGAGATCGGGTAAGTCAAACGGTTTGGGCAGGTAATCGAACGCAGAGGCCTCTTCTGCTTGAATGGCTGTCATGATGGTATTTTGCGCCGAGATAACGATAACCGGTAGTCCCGGGCGATCTTCGGAGATCTTGGGCAGCATCTCGAGGCCGTTGCCATCCGGCATCATCACATCGGTGATGACCGCATCACCTTTCCCCTCTGCGACCCAACGCATCAGCGTCGTCAGCGAGCTTGTCGCATGCACACGACAGCCCGCGCGGGTCAGAGCCTGGGTCAGCACGGTGCGAATTGTACGGTCATCGTCGGCAACTAAAACGGTGCCATCCATTAACTTTCCTCCATCTCTTTACCGGCTCTCTGCAAGGATATCCGGAACACGGTGCGCCCCGGCGCGGATGTGACAGAAATCCAGCCATCCAATTCTGATATGATCTTCGCCGCCAAAGCGAGGCCGAGACCTGTTCCATTTTCTCGACCAGAGACAAATGGCTCGAACACATTGCTTGCAATCTCAGATGGCAGGCCCGGACCGTCATCAATAATCTCGATTTGCAACGGCAAGGATTTGCGATTGCCAGACCCACGCCGCACGCGCAACGATTGCTCATAATAAGTATGCAACCGGATCGTTCCCCCTTCTTTTCCCGCCGCTTCTGCAGCGTTTTTTAACAGGTTTTGGACCACCTGAAGCAATTGATCGGGATCACCCACCGCAAGTGGCAAAGAGGGGTCGTAATCCTCGCGGATCTTCATATGGGCGGCAAACCCCACAAGTGCCGATCGGCGCGCCCGGTCCAGCACATCGTGAAGGTTCACCGCCCGAAAGCTCGGCTGCGTGACATTCCCGAATTGCTCCACCTGTTCAAGCAATGTCACGATACGTCGGCTCTCGCTCACGATCAGGTCGGTCAGCTCGAGATCATTCTTGCCCAGGTTCATCGACAACAATTGCGCGGCGCCCGTTATACCCGCGAGCGGGTTCTTGATTTCATGGGCCAACATTTCGGCCATACCGATCGCGGACTTTGCGGCCGATTTGACGGACTGGCTCTGCGTCACGCGTCCCGCAAGTTCTCGAGGCGAGATCAGCAAGATCATGTGCCCGGCCTGACCCGTCAAAGGCGCAATCTGGAGATTACACTGCAACGGTGCCCGGTCTCCGGTGCCGACATCAATATCATTGACAAAAAGAGGGGATGTGTTGCTTCTGGCGCGCTCCAGCGCCTCTTCAATCGGTGCATCAACCGCCAGTCTGTCCCAGACCGGCATTCCATGAATCGCCTTCGCCGACGTCATGAAGAACCCTTCGGCGGCCGGGTTGATCTGGGCGATCCGATCCTCGGGATCCAGAATCAGAGCGGGAACCGGCAGCGAAGTCCAAATGGCGTCGTCCTTCAGGTTCATGCGGCGATATCCCCCGCCAGCGCCTCATCGAAAGCTCCTGTCAAACCCTTCAGCACGACATCAGGCCGGGTCTCGGTCAACAGCTCTTGTCGAAGCGCACCCGGCGTGCTCGCATGATCCATGTACCAACTCAGGTGCTTTCGCGCGACGCGCGGACCCAAATCGGATCCGTAGAAGTAGAGCATCGTCTCATAATGCTCTTGCACCAAAGACAGAAGGTCGGCGCCACACGGGATATCAGGCAGAGATCTGCCATTTAACGCCGCTTCGATACAGGCCGGTAGCCAGGGCTGTCCCCGAGCTGCGCGCCCGATCATAACACCTTGCGCATTCGAAGCCGCGAGCGCACGGCGCGCATCCGACGGGTTTGAGATATCCCCGTTGGCGATCACCGGGATCTTCACCGCCGCGCTGACCCGTGCAATTGCGGACCAATCCGCGACGCCTTTGTAGAACTGACAACGGGTCCTGCCGTGGATCGTGATCATCGTGACGCCCGCGCTCTCTGCGCTCGCGGCAAGGCAGGGCGCTGTCAGGCTGCTTTCGTCCCAACCCAACCGCGTCTTGAGCGTGACTGGAACAGACACTGCCGACACCACGGCCTCGATCAGCCGCAACGCAAGGTCCGGCTCGCGCATGAGAGCCGATCCCGCTGCCCCGAGGCCCGACCCGCTGGTCACCTTTTTGGCGGGGCATCCCATGTTGATGTCAATAATCTGCGCGCCGCCCGCCTCACAGAACTTTGCGGCCTCCGACATCCAGTACGGATCTCGACCCGCCAGCTGCACGGCCGTGTTCTCAACGCCAAGCCCGAGCTCTGCGCGGGCTCGTGTTCCGGGTCTGCCTGTCAGAATGTCCTGGCTGGCAATCATTTCACTCACCACCTGCACCGCGCCAAAACGCGACACCAGACCACGAAACGGCAGATCCGTAATCCCAGCCATCGGTGCCAGGAAAACCTTTCGATTTTGATCGTGTGGAGGATCGATCTGCATAATTGCCTAATTGATGTGCGCATTTCGGTTGTGCGGATTAGAGCACGCAAATACAAGCTGGTGAAGGTTTAACGTCGACAAATCGAGAATAAATGATTAATTTTTAGGCGCTGAAATCCGGTCTGATAACAGGAAAACTCGTGGGTTCAGATTGCACCGCATACTTTGTGCGCGTATCACCGAAACCATGATGATTGCGCGTTCGATAAGTGTTGTCTTTGGCATTGGTTTGCTGCGACCGGCACCCGGCACATGGGGGTCGCTGGCGGCCTTGCCGATGGCGTATGGATTGCACGTGATCGCCGGGCCGATCTTGCTGTTTGCTGCAATTTTTGTCGCGTTTTTCCTCGGATGGTGGGCCACAGCGTCCGCGACCAAAGGGCAAGAAGACCATGATCCATCCGAGATTGTAATTGATGAGGTCGTGGGGCAGTGGATTGCGATTCTGCCCGTATCCCTCGGCGCAAGCCTTGCTGGCGCGCATATCCTCGCACTTTGGCCGGGATGGATCTCGGCCTTCGTCCTGTTTCGTCTGTTCGACATCTGGAAACCGGGGCCAGTTGGATTGGCGGACCGACGGAGTGACGCGCTGGGCGTGATGCTGGACGATGTGATCGCAGGTGGGCTAGCCGCGATGTGCGTTTTTGTTCTGGCGGTCTTCGCCCATCTTGGTCTGGCCCTTTGAACGTGACCCAACTTTTGGAGGCGGCGAGAGCCAAGGGCCTCAGGATTGCCACAGCCGAATCCTGCACAGGCGGCATGGTGGTCGCGGCGATGACGGATGTTCCAGGCTCGTCTGATGTCGTGGATCGAGGCTTTGTCACCTATTCGAATGCCGCAAAGCACGACATGCTGGGTGTCGCTCAAAACACGCTTGAGACATACGGCGCCGTATCGGAAGAGGTCGCCCGCGAAATGGCTTTGGGCGCGCTGAACCGCTCGCTGGCGGGTCTTACAGTGGCGATCACAGGTATTGCAGGGCCTGGCGGATCAGAGTTCAAGCCCGAGGGCCGCGTTTGTTTTGGAATAGCGCGATCGGGCGCTGCTCCACAGACGGAAACCGTGGAGTTTGGCGCACTGGGTCGCGATGTCGTCCGCCTCGCTGCCCGCGATCATGCCCTTGGGTTACTCATGGCCGCGCTGGACGAGGATCTCTAGCGATCTTCGATCTCGTGAGCCTAGCCTTACGTGAGACGTCGGAAATCACGCGGTGCCCTGGCTCAATTCCCCATGCAGCGCATGAGCGCGCCCCTCAAAAGCGCGCACAATGCGCCGCATCGCCTCGTAGAAAAAAAGTTCAGCCGTGCCCTGCAGCAATTTGTTCTTAAAGGCGAATTCGACATCAAAGGCGACTTCGCAACCGCCCTTTTCCAGATCCGTGAACTGCCAATTCGAACGCAAATATTTAAAAGGTCCGTCGAGATACTCGGTCTCGATTGTCTGCTTGGCGTCCCATATCACCACACGACTGCCAAATTTCTCACGAAAGACTTTGAAGCTCACGACAAGGTCGGCCAGCATCTCTTTGCTGCCATTGTCGCGTGCTTCCACCGATCGGATACGTGCCGCAGCGGTCCATGGCAAAAACTCTGGGTATGCCTCGACATCGGCAACCAGATCGAACATCTGGCGCGCTGAATAGGGGAGGTCCCTTTTCTCGGCATGGGCTGGCATCAGGACGAACTCTGCTCACTTCTTGGATTCGCGCGTTACATCGGCAGAAACTCGACCTAAATCAAGATATCAGTTAAAAACGCGCCGTTTTGTCATCCAGAGGGAGACGGTTTTGTGAACCACCGATGGCTGTTCAGGATGAAACGTTGGGTTCAGAACCCACCAAGCGACAACCGGGTCAAACTCGTTCTGGGCATTGTCGCGGCGTGTCTGCTTCTGTTTGCACTTGA
>JBCCNY010000172.1:0-6811 GCA_039025595.1 Pseudomonadota bacterium
CGGAAAACCCGTCCATCGGGCAAGACGATGTCGAGACGCCCGTGATCTAGGCGCTGCGCAATCGCGAACATTTGTGTAAAGTATCGGGGGAGACCTGTCTGTCCCGCGGTATCTCTCAGGATCATTCGTTAATCCGCATTCTCTGGATGGTTTGACGCTAAGGTGAGCACCGGGTCACCTGCAAGGGGATTCGGTCGCATAATCAAAAGCTTCGTGCCTCATAGGCCTGCAATGCCCGGGTTCTGCCCATGCTGAGATCAACCGCTGGCGCAGGATAATCCATATCCGGGCTAATCCCCCATGAGCGAGGTATCGCGTCGAAGTAACTTAGCGATGTCTCACTGGGATCGTCGTGTCCCTCGGCGATCCACCGGTCACGATAAACGCCTCGCGGATCAAACTTCTCGATTTGGGTGGCTGGGTTGAAAATGCGAAAGTAAGGTGTCGCGTCCGGCCCGCTGCCCGCCGACCATTGCCAGCCCATCGCGTTGCTGGCCGGATCCCAGTCTGTCAGACAGTCATCGAACCAGCGCTGCCCGATGCGCCAATGGCTCAAAAGATGCTTGGTCAGATAAGACGCCACGATCATCCGGCCGCGATTGTGCATCTTGCCGGTCACATACATCTCTCGCATCGCAGCATCGACAAAGGGCTCGCCCGTCCGGCCCTGCTTCCAGGTCACGACATCCGGGTGATCTTCATCCTCATTCCAGGGAAAGGCATCCCATTCGGGTCGCCAATTCCCCGACAGGATACGCGGTGTGTGATAGGCCAGATGATACGCAAATTCGCGCCAAACCAGTTCCTTGACCCAGGTTTCAGGCCCATCCCCCCCGGCCTCCGCCATTGCGCGGCGCCCCCTGTGCCAGCACAGACGCGGCGAAATCTCACCGAGCGACAGGTTCTCCGAAAGACCCGATGTGCCATCAATGCCGGGGCGATCGCGCATCGTATCATAAGCGCCGATCGCCGCGCTGCAAAATGCCTCAAGCCGGTCGCGCGCCGCCGCTTCACCGACGCGCTGATAGGGCAGACAAATGTCGGCGCCGCGATCCATAGCGCGACCCATCTGCCAGTGTTCCAACACCTCGCTTTGCGGCCAAGACGCAGGGGCCGGGATTTGACCGGGCTCTGGCAACACGTCTGGAACCTCTCGGTCACGGACGGCTTTCCAGAGGGGCGTGTAGACTTTGTAAAACCCGCCTGTCTTGGTCTCGACGCTCCAGGGTTCGAAAAGCACATGGCCCTTATAGCTCTGGGCCGCAATTCCGTCCTCCTGCAGTCCTGCCTTGACGCCCGTATCGCGTTCGATCGAGGCGGGATCATAGGCGCGCGACCAGAAGACGGCATCCGCGCCGGTCTCGGCCACCAATTTGCGCAGCACATCGAGAGGCGCGCCGCGGCGCAAGATCAGACGGCTTCCCTTCTCGTCCAGCCGTCTAGCTAAATCCTCGAGAGAGAGGCCAAGCCGCCATTTCGGCGCTGCCCCCAAACCGTCAACCAAAGCCTCATGAATAAAAACCGGGATCACCGGGCCGCCACGCGCGATACCCGCGCACAGCGCTTCATGATCGCCCAGCCGGAGATCGCGACGAAACCAAATAAGCGTTGGCGCGCCGTCTGTCATGCCTGTTTGCCCCCATCACGTCCGAGGGGGATTTGCGCCCTACTGCCCCCGGTTCATAGATATTTATCCAGCGCAACCAGCAGTTTATCTATCTCGGCGCGCGTTGTGTAATGAACAAAACTAAGCCGCAGCACGCCCTTGTCCAGATCAATTCCCATCGCTTGCAAGGGCCGCGATCCGTAGAAATCCCCGCCATCGGTCATGATGCCCTCAGCGGCGAGGCGCTGCGCGACATCCCGGCCCGGCTCATCCAGTTCAATCGCCACGGTGGGAGCTTTCACCTCTGCCTCAACAGGGCCGATCAAACGCAGCATATTCTTGGCTGAGAGGTAGTCGAGCAAAGGTTGTAACAGCTCTGTCTCGTGGGAGCGCATCAGATTATGCACATGCTCGGTTCGGTCAGGTCCCTCTCCTTCGATATCGTGATGGGAGGCCAAAGCGTCATAGTAATCGGCCATGCCCGCGCAGGCTGCGACCTGTGCGTGATCCGGCCCGGCAGGCGTGAACCGTTTGTAGCGCGTCTGCGCATTGAACCAATGACCCTGATTGGGCAGCAGGTCGGCCAATTCCCGGCGCACAACCATCAGACCCTGATGCGGCCCGTAGGTTTTGTAGGCCGAAAAGAGGTAGATGTCGCAGCCCAAAGTGCCCACATTCATAAAGCCATGCGGCGCGTAAGAGACGCCATCCACACAAACGAAAGCGCCCGCAGCATGACAAGCGGCTGTGATCTCCGCTACAGGATTGATCGCGCCCACGATGTTTGAGCAATGCGGAAAGCAGACCAGTCGCACGCTTTCATCGAGCAGGTTTTCCAGATCCTCCGCGCGCAACAGCCCGGTTTCGCGGTCGATCTGCCATTCGCGGATCTCGATACCCGCCGCCGCCAACCGTCGCCAGGGACCGGAATTGGCCTCGTGATCCTGATCCGTCACGATGATCGCCTCGCCCGGCTTCATCCAATCGCGAAAGGCCTGTGACAAGACATAAGTGTTTTGCGTAGTGGAGGGACCAAAGCTCAGCTCATCCGTCTCGACACCCAGCATCGCCGAAAGCCGCGCGCGCGCCTCGTCCATTTCCTCCCCACCGAGCGTCGACGCGTTATAAGTGGCATAGGGCTGCACCTTGCGAGAATGGTAAAAGCGCGTCAGCCGGTCTATCACCGCCCCGCAGGCATAAGAGCCACCGGCATTTTCGAAAAATGCCTGTCCGTCCAAAGCCGGATCAGCAAAAGCCGGAAACTGCGCGCGCACGAAATCGGTATCGAGTTTTGTCAAGCTGCTCTCCCCGCTGACTGCAACAGACGCAAACGCAGATACGCGACTTGCGCAAGACCACATGTGGCCTCGAGCGATATCTGAGCCTTGCTTCGGTCCTCAGACATCGCTCGTAAGCCTTCGAGATGATATCACGGCGTATTTGATTGCAATTCTCAACGAAAGCAAAACTGCCGCGGGTCGACAAGTCTGAGATCGCCATGCCGGACCTCAGCGGCTATCAAACGCGATCGGAAGGCTGACCGGGCCTGTATTACCGCTATCAGGCAGATAAGTGGCTTCTCCGTTGGGGCGCACATTGGCGATCTTTTGCGACAAGAGACGATAGGCCACCGCCATATCGTTTTTCGCCACAACCTGACCAAGGCAGACATGCAGACCGCCGCCAAAGCCATAGTTTCTTTGCCGCTTTTCGGTGATGTCGAAGGGCGCATCGTCAAAGGTATTGGGATCGGTTCCCGCGCTTTCGGACATCAGGTGTAGCGTTGTCCCCTGTTTGATCTCTAACCCCTGAAATTCAAAATCCTCGACCGCCTCGCGCGTGACCCAGGTGATCGTCGGACGCACTCGCATGCATTCCAGCGACGCGGCCATATCAAGCTGAGGATTAGCGCCCAGGATCTCCCACTGGTCCGGATTCTGCAGGAACATCGACATACCAAGGCCTAGCTGGTTGCGCGTTGTGTCGACGCCGGCAAAGGCCAGCATCACGCCCATATTCACCAGCTCGTCATAGCTCAGCCGATCCTCGCCCTGAGAGGCCGTCGCCAGCACCGACAGGATATCCTCACCCGGTGATTTCAAGCGCTCTTTGAGAACCTCTTCCACGAGGGTATACATTTTCTCGGTCGCCGCCTCGATCTGCGGCAGGCTTTGCTTGTAGGTCACGCCCAGAGCTAGACCCATATCTGAGGACAGATCAAGGATCTGTTGCGCGGCCTCTTCCGGCAAGCCGATCAGGATCGTCAGGATACGGCCCGCATAGGGATCGGCGAAATCCGCCATGAAGTCGCATTCACCGCGATCAATAAAAGCGTCGAGCAGCGAATTGGTCAGCCGCTCAAAATCGGGCATCAGGCTTTTGACGGTCTTGGGTGTGAAGGCTGGGTTGACCAAGCGCCGCAACCTCAAGTGATCCTCCCCCTCGGTCACCAGTATGGTTTTACACCACCATTCCGCAAATTTTCCGGAATTGACACCGTTAAGCTCGGGCCAGGCATGGCTGCCCTGGCGCAGGCTGGGATGGATCAGAAGACGCCCCATCTCCGCATAGCGCAGGATGGCCAACCCGTAGGGCGTGCGCGCATACCAGCTTGCATCACGGGCGTCTCTGACTTCAGGCGATCGGATCGAATAGGCCGGATCAGCGATATCGAGATACGGCGCTTTTTCAAACGGCAATGTCGATTGCTGAAGCATCGGTCTCTCCTTACGCGGGCCCGCCCTGTCCGGCACGAACTGGCATTGCTGCAGCTACGCTATAAAGCTGTGCTGCGAAAATCAAATTACGGCCAAATTAAAGGCGAGGCCGCACTTCCTTGCTTGCCCAAACGCAGGCTTTTATGCTCAAAATTTGATCATCGTAGACGCATATCGGCGCAGCGGTCAGACCCGCAAAACGGACTCAAAAGATTCTTAGAGAGAATCTTTCTTTCGCTCAAGTAAACTTTTGGGTAAGCCAGAACCCAAAGATCGCCGCGTGAATTCAGACCGAGGCGCAATTCAAAAGACGGGGGGGACCATGGATTACGAAATTTTCGATGCAGGCCGTTTCACACTGCAATGCGGGATTACGTTACCCGAATGCAAGGTGGCTTACAAAACCCATGGGACACTGGCGCCCCGCAAAGACAACGTGATCGTCTATCCCTCGCGCTACGCGGGCACGCATGCCGATATGACGTTTCTGATCGGGCCGGGCAAGGCGCTGGATCCCGACAAGTACTTCATCATCTGCATGAACATGCTGGGCAGCGGCTTGTCTACCTCGCCGTCAAATGCGCCCCGTCCCTTTTCCGGCCCCGATTTTCCACTGGTCACCCAGTATGACAATGTGCGGCTGCAAGAGCGCGTGATCCGCGAAGTCTTCGGCGTCGAAACCGTCAAACTGGTCTGCGGCTGGTCGATGGGTGGCCAACAGGCCTTCCAATGGGCCTCGCTCTTTCCGGATCGGGTCGAGGCGATGTCTTGTTTTTGCGGTCAAGGTACCACCGCGCCGCACACCTACGTGTTCCTCGAAGGGGTCAAACAAGGCATTATCAGCGATCCGGACTGGAAGAACGGCTATTACGAGACGCAGCCTTATAACGGCTTGCGCGCCAAAGGCCGGATCTGGGCGGGCTGGGCGCTCAGTCAGGAATGGTACCGCGCGAAAAGCTGGGAAAGTCAGGGCTTTGCCACGCTGCAGGATTACCTGAAAGGCTATTGGGACGGCATCTATTTCGGTCGCGACGCCAATGACCTTCTCTCTTTCATCGCGACCTGGCAGGCCTGCGATCTGGCCAACAATCCGATCTATAACGGCGACCGCGCGGCCGCCTACGGCGCAATTAAAGCACGGGCGATCATCCTGCCCGCGCGCACTGATTTTTACTTTCCACCGGAAGACAATGCCGCCGAGGTAGCGCTGATGCCCAATGCAGAGCTGCGTGTGATCGACTCGATCTGGGGGCATTATTCCGGTGGCGGCAGAACAGAGGCCGATCTCAACGTGATTGATCAGGCGCTGAAAGACCTGCTGGCGTGAACCCAGCCGACGTCATCATCGTGGGCGCAGGCAGCGCGGGCTGCGTTCTGGCCGAAAAACTCAGTCGCGATAGAACCTGTCAGGTTCTCGTTCTCGAGGCCGGGCCACGGGACGACCATATCTTCATCCGGATGCCCGCCGGTGTCGCAAAGGCCATTGGTTCGTCGCGCTTCAATTGGCATTTCGAGACCATTCCCCAGCCGCATATGAACAACCGACGTCTTTCTACCCCGCGCGGCAAAGTACTGGGCGGGTCATCCTCGATCAATGCGCTGGTCTATATCCGGGGCAGTGCCTGGGATTATGACAACTGGGCCACGATGGGATGTCCCGGTTGGAGCTATGCCGATGTGCTGCCCTGTTTTAGAGAGGTTGAGGATAATGCACTGGGTGCGGGCCAATATCACGGCGCGGACGGACCGCTGACCGTTTCCAATCCGGAATCGGGCAACCCCGCCTTCGCCGCCTTCATCGAGGCAGGTGTTCAGATGGGCCATCCCCTGAACCCCGACCTCAACGGCGAGACACAGGCAGGGTTTGGCCCCTTTCAGCTCAATATCCGCGATGGTCGGCGCTGGAGCGCGGCAGATGCCTTTCTGAAGCCCGCGCTCAAGCGTCCCAATCTCAGCGTGCGAACAGATGCTCTGGTGCTAGGCCTCACGACCTCAGGCAAGCAGGTCACTGGCGTCCGAGTGATGGGACCTAATGGGGTCGAGACGCTAAGCGCGGGTGCGACAATCCTTGCTGCGGGTGCGATCGGAACGCCACATCTTCTGATGCTATCGGGGATTGGGCCGGCCGATCATCTTGGCGCACACGGGATCGAGGTGGTCGCCGATCGGTCGCAGGTGGGCCAAAATCTTCAGGACCACCTCGAGGCAAAGGTAAAACATCGGATGACAAAGCCTTTCTCGCTTTGGAGCCATGCCAAGTTTCCCAACTACCTTTGGACCGGCGCGCAATACGTTTTCACCGGCAAAGGCGTCGGACGCCAGCAGGGGTTGGAAGCGGGCGCGTTCATAAGCCTCGATCCCGAGGCGCCCGCCTGCGACACGCAGCTTCATTTCATAAATGCCCTGGCTTTCGACGGGGCCACGGCAGAGGATCGCGGCCACGGCTTTGCCATCGACACCACGCAGGTTCGCCCCGAAAGCCGCGGCA
>JBCCNY010000173.1:0-6780 GCA_039025595.1 Pseudomonadota bacterium
GGCTTCGGCCTGCACAGGGGCGGGATTTGCCACGGCGCGCGCGACATCTTCTTTCATCACACGGCCATCACGACCCGTGCCCTGAACGGCGTCACGCGACAGACCGGCCTCGGCCATGGCCTTTTCCGCCGACGGCGCATCTTTGATGTCTTTGCCCGCAACTTGGCCTGCATCGGACTCAGCCGCCGCTGCAGGTGCGGGTGAAGCGGTTTGGGGTGCAGCGGTTGTGCCGGCACCCGCACCCATCAGGGCGAGCTTGCCGCCTGCCTCTACCGTGTCGCCTTCCTTGGCGAGGATTTCGGTCAGTACGCCCGATGTCGGGGCGGGCACCTCGACAGAGACCTTGTCGGTTTCCAACTCGCAGAGCATTTCATCGGCCGCGACGCTGTCGCCCACCGCCTTGAACCAAGCCGACACGGTGGCCTCTGTAACCGACTCGCCCAAGGTGGGAACCATGACGTCCACCGATGCGGCGGGGGCCGCAGCGCCGTTCGCCTCCGGCGCACTCGCAGCAGCAGCCGGGGCTGCGTCGGAAGGTGGGGCAGAAGCGCCTGCAGCTTCGTTGATCATGGCCAAAAGCGCATCAACACCGACCGTATCGCCTTCGGCGGCCACGATCTCACCCAAGGTGCCGCTGATCGGGGCGGGCACCTCAACAGTCACTTTGTCCGTTTCCAGTTCGCAGAGCATTTCGTCAGCGCTTACGGCATCGCCGACTTTCTTGAACCATGTCGCGACGGTCGCTTCGGTGACCGACTCACCCAAGGTGGGCACGCGTATTTCTGTGGTCATGGCACTTATCCTTCGATCGTAAGGGCCGCGTCGATCAGCGCGGCTTGCTGAGCTTTGTGTTGGCTGGCGAGACCGGTTGCCGGAGAGGCCGAGGCTGGCCGTCCCGCATAGACTGGGCGTGTGTGCTTGGCTTTGATACGTTGCAACACCCATTCAATATTAGGCTCAATGAATGTCCATGCGCCTTGGTTCTTGGGTTCTTCCTGACACCAGACCATCTCGGCACCTTTGAAACGCTCCAACTCCTTGACCATCGAGATGGCAGGGAAGGGATAGAATTGTTCCAGCCGCATCAGGTAGATATCGCCGATGCCCCGCGCGTCGCGTTCCTCCAGCAGATCGTAATAGACCTTACCCGAGCACATGACCACGCGCTTGATCTTGGCGTCGGGCTTTAGTTTGGTCTCAGAGTTACCCTGTTGTGCATCGTCCCAGAGGACACGGTGAAAACTGGACCCGGTGGTGAAGTCCGCTGCGCTGGAGACACAGAGCTTGTGACGCAAAAGCGATTTGGGCGTCATCAGGATCAGTGGCTTGCGGAACGTCCGGTGAAGCTGACGGCGCAGGATGTGAAAGTAATTGGACGGCGTCGAACAGTTTGCAACGATCCAGTTATCCTGGCCGCACATTTGCAGGAACCGCTCCAGCCTTGCCGAGCTGTGTTCGGGACCCTGGCCTTCGAAGCCGTGCGGTAGCAGGCAGACGAGCCCAGACATGCGCAGCCATTTGCTTTCGCCCGAGCTAATGAACTGGTCGAACATGATCTGTGCGCCGTTGGCAAAATCGCCAAACTGCGCTTCCCAGAGCGTCAGCGCGTTTGGTTCCGACAGAGTGTAGCCGTACTCAAAACCCAGCACAGCATATTCCGAGAGCATCGAATCGATGACTTCATATTGGGCCTGTCCGTCGCGGATATGGTTGAGCGGGTAATAGCGCTCTTCGGTTTCCTGGTTAATCACGCCGGAATGACGTTGAGAGAACGTGCCGCGGGTACAATCCTGACCCGACAGACGCACCGGGTAGCCTTCGGTCAGCAGCGACCCAAAGGCCAGTGCCTCTGCGGTGGCCCAGTCGAAGCCCTCGCCGGTCTCGATCATCTTAGCCTTGGTATCAAACAACCGCCCGACCGTCTTGTGCGCGGGGTAGCCCTCGGGCAGATGACTGATCGCACGACCGACCTCGGCGAAGGTTTCGGGCTTGATCGCGGTTTCGCCGCGTTGATAATCTTGCTGATTTCGATCCAGATGCGACCATTTCCCGTCGAGCCAATCGGCCTTGTTGGGGCGGTATTCCTTGCCAGCTTCGAATTCATCAGAAAGGAATGCCTGGAACGCGGCCTTCAAATCCTCGATCTCGCCTTCGGGGATGAGGCCGTCGCGCACGAGACGCTCGGTATAGAGCGCCAGCGTCGTCTTCTGGGACTTGATCTTCTTGTACATGATCGGGTTCGTAAACATCGGCTCATCGCCTTCGTTATGACCGAAGCGGCGATAGCAGATGATGTCGAGCACGACATCCTTGTGAAACTTTTGGCGGTACTCGGTGGCCACCTTGGCGGCATGCACGACTGCCTCCGGATCATCTCCATTCACATGGAAGATCGGTGCCTCAACCATCAGCGCGATATCTGTGGGATAAGGCGAGGAGCGCGAGAAATGCGGCGCGGTCGTAAACCCGATCTGGTTATTGACCACGATATGCATCGTCCCGCCGGTCCTGTGACCCTTAAGGCCCGACAGTCCGAAACACTCGGCCACCACGCCCTGACCGGCAAAGGCCGCATCGCCGTGCAGCAGGACAGGGAGGACGCTTGTGCGATCCGTGTCGTTAAACTGATCCTGCTTGGCACGACTTTTGCCCAGCACGACGGGATTGACCGCCTCCAGGTGGCTGGGATTGGCGGTGAGGCTGAGATGCACGGAATTACCGTCAAAGGTCCGGTCACTTGACGCGCCGAGATGGTACTTCACATCCCCCGAGCCATCGACATCCTCGGGCTTAAAGCTTCCGCCCTGAAATTCGTTGAAAATCGCGCGGTATGGCTTGCCCATCACATTGGCGAGCACGCTGAGACGTCCGCGATGGGGCATGCCAATGGCGATTTCTTTCACGCCCAAACTGCCACCGCGCTTGATGATCTGTTCCATAGCCGGAATGAGGCTTTCACCACCATCGAGACCAAAGCGCTTGGTGCCCATGTATTTGACATGCAGGAACTTTTCGAAGCCCTCGGCCTCAACCAGCTTGTTCAGAATGGCCTTGCGGCCCTCGCGGGTGAAGGTGATCTCCTTGTCATAGCCCTCGATCCGCTCCTTGAGCCAGGCGGATTGCTCGGGATCGGAGATGTGCATGTATTGCAGCGCGAAAGTGCCGCAATAGGTGCGCCGCACGATGGCGAGGATCTCGCGGATCGAGGCAATCTGGAGCCCCAGCACATTGTCGATGAAAATGGGCCGGTCGAGGTCGGCCTCGGTGAAGCCGTAGGATTTCGGATCAAGCTCTGGCCGGGCCGGCATGTCGCGCAGACCCAGCGGGTCAAGATCGGCGGCCAGATGCCCCCGGATGCGGTAGGCGCGGATCAGCATGAGCGCGCGCACGGAATCGAGCACAGCGCGCTTGATGGCTTCATCAGACACTTGCGCGCCCGTCTCGGCCGCTTTCGCCTTGATCTTTTCGCCTGCCTTTTCGACCTCGGGTTCAGGCGCGTATTCACCGGTGAGCGCCGTGGTCAGGTCATCGCCTGGAATGGGCGGCCAGTCGGGACGCGCCCAGGACGGACCTTCGGCGTCGCGCTTGACCGAGATTTCGTCATCGCCCATGGCGCGGAAGAACTCCTGCCAGGCCGCATCGACCGCGTTGGGGTCATTGGCAAACCGCGCGTAAAGCTGTTCGAGATATTCGGCATTGTGCCCCTGCATGAAAGATGAGGCATGAAACTGGTCGTTTGACGATTGGTCGGTCATTTTTTCCTCCCGAAGCGGGCTATGCAAATAAGCTCAATTTGACGAATCTCGATAAGACGTGTGAATCACGGCAACCGGCGGCGTGTGATCTGGCAAGCGGCTGCGATCAAAGAGCATCACATCGACGGTCGCAGCGCCGACTTGCAGCCGATTGCCTTTCTGGAAAGACGTTGTCATCTCGGGGCGCGGAATCGAAGAGGCGTCCGAGCGTATGCTTAGACGACATTCCACTTCCAGCACATCGGCGCGCGGTTCACGCCACGCGATCATTAGACTGTCTCTTTCTTCACCATTCTCGCGCGTAAAGAACCGTGACTTGCTTTGCGGGATATCCTTCTTGCGTAGTAATCCGCCTGCCGCTTTGCGCTGGATGTCGAGGATGTTTTCCAGAGAAGCCCCGCCCGTGTCTGCCCCCAGATAGAAAACGGTGTGGATCCACGCGAGATCTTCGAGCAGTCGCTCATCAGGGTTTAAAATAGGCGTCCAGTCGAGGCGTTGCATTTCTGAAGTCAGTGTTCCCAAACCCTCGGAAGGCTCAAGACATGGACGCAGTTCTTGCAACAGGTCTTGCCGCGCGTCCGATGCCGACGCGCCCATCCCGACGAGCAACAGGACAAGAAGACCCGCTCCAATCCTCATGGCTATCCAATCGCCTTCATCATCGCTTCGCCCAGTCCCGCGGGGCTGTCGGCGACGACGATGCCGGCGCTTTTCATAGCTTCGATCTTGTCGTCGGCGCCGCCTTTGCCACCGGCGACGATGGCGCCGGCATGGCCCATGCGTCGACCCGGAGGCGCGGTACGTCCGGCGATGAAGCCTGCGACAGGCTTCTTGCGGCCCTTTTTGGCCTCGTCTTTGAGAAACTGTGCGGCCTCTTCCTCGGCGCTGCCGCCGATCTCGCCGATCATGATGATCGATTGCGTTTCATCATCGGCGAGGAACCATTCCAGCACGTCGATATGCTCGGTCCCCTTGATCGGGTCACCGCCGATGCCCACGCAGGTGGACTGGCCCAGCCCCACATCGGCGGTCTGCTTCACCGCCTCATAGGTCAGCGTGCCAGAACGGGAGACGACGCCGCAGGAGCCGCGCTTGTGGATATGGCCAGGCATGATGCCGATTTTGCAGGCATCGGGTGTGATGATGCCGGGGCAGTTGGGGCCAATCAGCACGCTCTCGCTCTCTTCCAGCGCGCGTTTCACACGCATCATATCGAGAACGGGAATGCCTTCGGTAATACAGACGATGAGCGGCATCTTGGCATCCAGCGCTTCGAGTATTGAGTCGGCTGCGAAGGGCGGTGGCACGTAGATCACGGAGGCGTTCGCGCCGGTTTCGTGCATCGCCTCATGAACGGAGTTGAAAACCGGTAGATCAAGATGGGTCATCCCACCTTTGCCCGGTGTCACCCCGCCCACCATCTTGGTGCCATAGGCAATTGCCTGTTCAGAATGAAACGTGCCTTGCGAACCGGTGAGGCCTTGGCAGATAACTTTGGTGTTTTCGTCTACGAGGACAGCCATGATTTGGTCTTTCTTGTTTGCAGTGTATTTCGTCTATTTGGTCCCAACGCCAATTTCTGGTATGCAAGCCCGAACGAGCCGATCGCCAAGTAAGAGACCGCTGGATGTTGTTTTCCCCAGACTTTTGAATTTGCCGAGTGTTTTCATCTTATGGGAACTCCATTGGCATTGGCATAAGCTCTTAGAACCCTGAAAAAATCCGTCTGCTTTAATGCCAACAAGCTTAGGTTTGACGCGACATGCGGGCGATTATTAAAGCTGTCGACGTGTTGAAAAAACACTTTAAAGCGGCTCTTGAAGAAATTCGCTTCAACTTCTGGCGACACATAGAAGTTGATGGAAGTGGAATTGGCACCGTCGATCTCTAAGATCTCGCCCCATGCCAACTCGCCCGAGAAACTAAACAATTCGTCGCGATATCCTTCTGGTGACAGAGTGACCCGCACCGCGTTTCCAAGCTTCGCATACGGGTAGGTCGTTTTAAGCAGTCCAATCAAAGGTCCGCCCGCAACAAGAAAACACGTCCACTCTATCAGCCCGTAAGGCGTTTTTAGAATGTGTATAAGGCCCGCTAAAACAAAAACGCCCGCTAGCAGATAAAATCCAAAGACAAAACGCGCGAGCCAGCCCCTTTGCCGGATCAAATACGGTTTAGACACGTCGACGGCATCGGGATTATTTTGGGTATCGTTGGCCAATGCCGGTCAGCCTTGGACTGCCTGCACGATCTTTTCGGCGCCGTCCCGCAGGTCGTCGGCGGCGATCACATCAACGTCGGAATTGTTGATGATCTCTTTGCCCTTATCGACATTCGTGCCTTCGAGGCGTACAACCAGCGGCACCTGGAGGCCCACCTCCTTGACCGCTTCGACCACACCCTCGGCGATCACATCGCAGCGCATGATACCGCCGAAGATATTGACCAGAATGCCTTTGACCTGGGGGTCGGAGGTGATGATCTTGAAGGCCTCGGTCACCTTGTCCTTGGTCGCGCCGCCGCCGACATCGAGGAAGTTGGCGGGCTCTGATCCATAGAGCTTGATGATGTCCATCGTGGCCATGGCGAGACCCGCGCCGTTCACCATGCAGCCAATCTCACCATCAAGCGCGATATAGTTGAGATCGTATTTCGAGGCTTCGAGTTCTTTGGGGTCCTCTTCGCTCTCGTCACGCATCTCTGCGATATCGGCATGGCGATAAACGGAGTTGCTGTCGAAGCCCATTTTGGCGTCAAGGCATTTGAGGTCCCCGCCATTGGTAAGGATCAGCGGGTTGATCTCCAGCATCTCCATGTCTTTTTCCAGGAACATCTTGTAAAGCGTGCCCATTAGTTTCACGCATTGCTTCACAGCAGCGCCTTCGAGCTCGAGCATGAAGGCCACCCGGCGGCCATGAAATGGCTGATAACCAGTGGCAGGATCGACCGAAAAGCTCAGGATTTTCTCGGGCGTGGATTCGGCCACCTCCTCGATATCCATGCCACCCTCGGTCGAGCAGACGAA
>JBCCNY010000174.1:0-6720 GCA_039025595.1 Pseudomonadota bacterium
ATTCGATACGTTGTCCGCTGAGGTCAGCGAAGGAGACGTCGTCGTCTCGATGTTGCCCGGCGACTGGCACCCAAAGCTTGCAGAGATGTGCATCAACAAGGGCGCCGACTTTGTGTCCTCCTCTTACATCTCGCCTGAAATGCGCGCCCTTCACGGCAAGGCGCTGGTGCGCAGCGTGGCCTGCGTCAATGAAATTGGCCTTGATCCCGGAATTGATCATCTGATGGCGCATCAACTGATGGCCGATTACCGAGCTTCATCCGCGTTTGATCCGGGCAATGATCTGTCCTTTCTGTCCTATTGCGGTGGAATACCGAAATACCCTAACCCGTTTCGCTATAAATTCAGCTGGTCGCCTCTGGGCGTGCTGAACGCGTTGCGGTCGCCCTCCCGTTCGATCCGAAACTACTCGGAATTGACCGTTCAGCGGCCCTGGGATGCGATCACATCATACCAAGCGCCTCTCCCGGTTCCGGAAACTTTCGAGGTCTACCCCAATCGGGACTCCCTACCGTTCCTGACCGATTACGGGTTTGAGCCGCAATGGCGGATCAAGGAATTCGTGCGCGGGACATTGCGTCTCGGCGGTTGGGCAGAGGCCTGGGCCAGCGTTTTTTCTGAGATCGAATCTCTGGATGGAGCGGAAGGAAAAGCACGTCTGCAAGAGATGTCAGATCAGTTCTGGTCCGAGAATGCCTATGACACGGACGAACCAGACCGCGTGGTGCTGTGCGTGGATCTCAAAGCTGAGCGGAAGGGCGAAGCTCTTTGGCACAAGACCTATGTGATGGACGCTTGGGGCGATGCTCGCGGTTCTGCCATGTCACGGCTGGTGTCTGTACCTGTATCTCTCGCCGTCGAGGCTGTGATATCGCATGAGATTGCCGCAGGTGTCACACCTGCGCCCCGAGATCCAAAACTCGTGGCGCGGTTTCTTGAGGAAGTCGACCGCCTCGCACAGCACCTGCAGGTCGTCACGCATTAAATTCCGTACGTGCAAAAGCACACCCGGGGTTAGCGTCCCTCGACCAGTTCACTTTCCGTATCGACGACGGAAATGCCCAAAGCATCAAGACCATTCTCTAGGTGGTCCGACAAATGCGGTGAACCCAGCAGGTAATCGGCTGTCGGTGTTGTCGCTTCTTCTTCGGCCAGCCGGATCGCCGCCTGCAGTTCGTCGGGCGCAAAGCTTTCTCGGCCAACCCACATCAGGGCAACAAGGCTTGTCTGTTCCTCTTGAGCAAGCTGGTCGATGAAGGCGCGCAGCTCCCCTTCGGCGCGGTCCAGTTCGCGTGACATGAGGATGATCTGAGCCACTTTCCGGATACTGATTTCCAACATAATCCGCTCTCCCGGCGTTTGTGCAGATATCAAACCTTGGCTCGGATCATACTCTCGCGCTTTGATCTTAAGCAAATACTGTTAGAGCGTTGATCAAAATCACGCTGTTTTATGACGCCGACTGCGCGAAAAGTCACTGAGTTCAAACCTCGGTGCAACGTCACGCGAAACGAGCACGCGCCAGTTCTGGGAAGAGGCTAGCATTGGGACCATTCCCGTCTCCCTCCAGAACACGCGAAAGCCGCTACCATTCTGTAGTCGGACCAAATCACGGCGCTTACCGCTTCGCTAGCACGATCAGTTCAAATTCCGTTCGGGTCCGTTTGACGCAGATGATCTGCCAGGCGGATCGCAAGGGCCACGATCGTCAGTGTTGGGTTCACATATCCTGACGTGGGGAAGACCGAACTACCCGCAACAAACATATTGTCTACCTCGTGGAGGCGGCAGTTCGGGTCCACGACACCTGCGCCAGGATCGTCGGACATCCGGGTTGTGCCCATATGGTGTTTGCCGCCTTCCATGCTGAACGGAAAGCCGTCCTTATCCTTGTCGCCGTGCAAGCTTAGGCGACCCACCCCCATGCTCTCAATCAAACCAGGCAGGCCCTGCTGAATTAACTCGAGCCCCCGAAGGTCTTGTTTGTCCAATCGCCAGTCTACTGTGACGAGGGGCATGCCGAAACGGTCGCGCCGCCTCGGGTTGAGCCTAACGCGACTGTCGGGGTTTGGTACCGTCTCCAATGTGAACCTTGCCGCAAGAGTGTGGCGCTTCTCGACACTGCCCTTGATGCGTTCAAGCGTGCTGTGCGCGACCTGACCCGGATGCGCGAGCAGCGCCGCAACATGACGTTTCAGGCGCCCATCCGGAAGCTCGCGATGAAGCAAGACGTCAAGCACTCGCGTCATCGAAACACCGCCCTGGGACAGAAACGTCTCTGATGATTTATGAGCCGCCCGCTTGACGAAAAACACCGCGGCTCCGTTCACGCCATGTTTGCGGCGAACACCCTCGCTGAGCGCAAAGGCACCGTGACTGCGTTGGGCTATACCGGCTTGTTCGTAACCATCCAGCGCCTCAATCGCATCCGGACCGACCCCGGGAGCGAGATCCAGATGACCGCCGAAAAAAAACGGATGGTCCATAAAGTATCGCCCGACGAGATTGTTTGCATTTCCCAGCCCGTTCTCATCCGTGGATCGTGAGGCAAGCAGCAAGCGGGCATTCTCGATCCCACCACAGGCTAAGATGAAGGTGTCTGCCTCAAACCGAAACGCGTGACCATTGGTTGTCCGGGCAGACACATGAGAAATGCGTCTGACGTTTCGGACGATGTCAACGGCGTGGGTTTCAAGGAAAACACGTATGTTGTCGCTAACCTGCAAGTCGGCACCATAGGCCGACGCAAAATCGATACTATGGCCGTGACGATACCGCACCGGCTCGACGTCGTTGGCGATGTCTTTGGGCAAGGCGGCGAGGTTAGGTGGGTCAAAACGCCAATCGTCAAGATCGCAGATATCCGCCGCCCGCCGATAATAGGCAGCGAGCTCTTTCGCCTTGATTGGCCAACCAGAGGCCGCCATTCCCTCTCGCGGTTCGAAATCGACAGGATCGAAAGGGCGGCATTGCCCCGCCCAGCGCGTTGTACTGCCACCGAACATGCGGAAGCGGGATTTGCCAATTGCGAAGCTCTCGCGGCCAATGTTCCGGCCGTGATAGAGAAGCTGTGCCCGGTGGCTGAAAGCCTCACCGCCGCCCGCAAGAAGCGTGATCTTCAACCCGCTGTCCACAAGCTCTCGGGCCAGCGTGATCCCAGCTGCACCGGCGCCGATTATACAGAGATCCGACTCGATCTTGTCGACGCTTCCGATGTCACGCGGGGTCACGATTGTCATCAGACCCTCCTAGCAAAGGCGCACCCTGAAACTGTTCGGGTACCGTTATACCGAGGCGCGACAACACAGTTGGTGCGAGGTCGAGAATACTCCCCGATGGCCCGTCGCCTTGCGGCAGGCCGGCGCCAAAGGCGAGATAGAAACCTTCGGCACGATGGTTTCCAGATCGCCCGCTCGGGTGACGGCCAGGGGTTGGCCAGTCGATGCTGCCGAACGTATCGGAGACGATCGAACGGTGTCTGGCCGCCGGAATATCGCTCCAATCCACCATCAGATCAGGTAGCAGCTCGCGGCGAGGCCCCTCTTGAACAACTTCGTCGATCCTCGCAACGCGTTGAACCACGGGCTTGCCGCTATCTGCATCCACAAACGTCGCAAAACCCTCTGAAACCCGTTCGCAAAGCTCTAGCGCATCATCTTTCGACAACACGCCGTCGGCTTCTCGGCCGGATATGTTGAGGCGAATGTAGCCTGTGAGATCAGCGACTTGCGTCAGAGCAGGAGTCGTTTTCCAGTTTCGGCCACCGGTGCGCCAGAACCCGGTGAGACGGTCCTGAAGTTTCGTTGGCAGGTTGGTCTTCACCGCATGTCTCAGGGTTGGCGGAAGAACCTTTCGCATCTGTTCCCATAGCTTGAGCGGTCGCGTTACTTGACCGCCATCGGCGAGAACGAGGCTCAGCATATCGTCGAGGATTTCCACGCGGCTCGTATTGGGCCCCATGCCGTGCAGAGAGAACAGGATTATCTCGTCCGCATCGGCCGCGTCCAGAACGCGCCCAAGCGCCTGATCTGTCGCGGCATAAACCGCCGGAAGCGCCGCCTCCAGCTCTTTTCGTTCAGACGAGGGTGGCGCCGCCAAGAGCCCGCTCTCATCCCAAAGCCAGTGCCCGCCCCTATGCAACCCTGGGAAGGTCAGGAGGAAGAGATCAGCGGTTTCTCTAGCAAGAAGGAACTCCGACAGCTCCGCGAGCATGCCCGCAATTTGAATTTGTTCATCACGAAGCTGTCGCAGGGCTTGAAACGTTTGGAGAGCATGCATTTCGTCAACCCGCGGCGACGGACCAAGACGCGTCTGGATTTCAGACAGTAGTTCCAAAGGATGAGCACAAGGCGGCTCCAGACTGTCCAGCGTAGCCCAACCCGTGAGCTCGATACCGGCAGATGGGGCAGAGGCAAAAGGCATATCGATCGCGATGACCTGTGCGCCTTCATTGGTCAGGCACCGCCAAAAGGGCGTGCCCATAGAAAGGGGTTCCGGTCGCCGGAGCGCCATCTCTTGAGACGACCATTGGAGATAGTGATGAAACCCCGTCTGCGACGGTGCGCTTGACGTATAAAAACTCGGCCAGACCGATCCCGGAAGCCACCGGCCGAGCGAAGACAGCTTGCCGGAACAGCCCCGCTTTAGCAATTCGCCGAAGACCGGCATATGACCCATCTCAACACAGTGATAGAGGAGGCTGAGATCGGCGGCATCCAATGCAATCATCGCCGTCCTTGCACCACCCATCAGTCAGTCTCGCTCGATTTAAGCAAGGCCGCGATTGGCGTTCCCCTCATCCCCTCAGGCATCTTCAATCCAAAATGGGCGAAGATGGTTGCGGTCAGGTCCTGAACCGGGTGTTCCACGCCATATGCGGCGTTTTTCGCATGTTGCGCAAAGGCCCAGCCGAGAGGTTGATGATGTCCAGACCTGCCATCGGGTGGTCGTTCCTGCCATGTGTTGCGAAAAGCCCCATATCGAGACGACCGCAATGCCGCCAACCCAATCGGAGACCGGTCCGACCATTGTACGAGCAGATCGGGCAGATCCGCGCGATGCTGCGCATCCGGCCAAAGCTCCGACGGGCGCAGCGTGTCCGCGATAATCGGCTCGCCGCTTTCCGCGTCGATAAACGAGGGGAGGCCATCGGCGATTTTGGCGCAAAGAGCCTCGTATTCGTCACCTGGCTCCACCACGCCATCGCGTTCTCGACCACGCAGATTGATCCGAATTTGCCCTTCGAAATCGCTACCGATCAATCGGAAAGCTCTAACGCCGGACCAGTCGCGCGCTTCGGCCCCGCGCCAGAACCGGCCCATCGCGTCCTTTAGAGGCACCGGCAGGTTCTCTTTGACAGCACTGCGCAATTCCAGAGGAACGGCCTCTCGCAACCTGTGCAACGCCGAGGGGACCGGCAGGGGAGCGCCTGTCGTGTCTGACGCATCATCCTCCAGAATTCGGCGCAGCATTTCCGGGAGAAGAAAATGATGAGAAGTGTTGGTCACCATGCCGTTGAGCGAGAAAATAATCACCCGACTATTCTTGGGAAGCGCTTCCACCAGCTCACCCACGGCCTCATCGCTGGCGCGGTAGACATCACTTAGCGCTTCGCCAAGGTCCGGATTGTTGCTTTCTCGGCGCAGGACCATTGGTTCTTGCAGCTTGTGACCTGCGCGATGAACTGCGCCAAACCCGATAAGAAGCATGTCCCAATCGTGGTCTGCGATCAGATCACACGCCAAGCGAGATTGCTGATGTGTCGAGGCCACCAACCGATCGCGCAATCGCAAGAGACCTTCGGGAGTTTGCGGACCATAGACTTCGTCGCGCATCTTGGGTCGACCATGGCGCTGCTTCGCCCGAGCCGCTAGATCGGTTGGCCAGGAGCCGCGCCGTCCCCGTGTCGCATGGGAGTTCCACGACAAGATCTCGGTGCCCGGAAAGGGTTGGGTGGATGGCGCGAAAGGCGCGTCGATGGCAAGTACACGCGGCCCATCAGGCCCGAAGGTTCGATAGAAAGGTGTGGTATCGATCCAGTCTTGGTCGTCGGGGCGTTCGTGCCGCATGCGGTCCGCGCGCCACTGTACGACCCCCACTATTCCATGTTCGGGAGGAAGACGCCCGGAATAGAAACTGGGCCACACGGTACCCACCATAACGTCGCTTTCGGATCGAATAGGCAGAAGCGATCCGTTGCCGAGCAACCGAGCAAGATTTGGCAACCAGCCTTCCGAAATCCCGCGCTCAATGATGGAGATTTCCGCCGCATCCAGAGCGATCAACGCCAGCGGCTGGTATCGACATTGAACAGTCAAACGCGACCCTCCGCGCGCATCCAGCTCGTCGTGCGGCGCAGGGCGTCACAGACCGTGTATCTAGGAACAAAACCCAGCCGCTCTGATGTCAGGGCTGTGTCGTAATGGCTGGGCCAGGCAAAAAACCCGGCGGTAAAGGCATAGGGCAACTCCCACTTGAAACGGGAAAACACAACATCTCCCAGTCGCTTGTAGGCGCGCGCCGGCGCGCCTGGCACAACTTTCGGCTCAAAAGGCACGCCAAGTTCCCTTGCGATGCTTCCAAACGCATCGAGTATCGACGCAGGTTCGCGGGCAGTCAGCATAAAGGTCTCGCCAGTTGACGCAGCATCGCTCGCGCAAAGCCGCAGCCCCGCGACAATATCGGCGACATCACAGCTATGGATGGCGCCTCCGCTTGGCA
>JBCCNY010000175.1:0-6668 GCA_039025595.1 Pseudomonadota bacterium
CAACCCATGCAGATTAACGTGCCCCATATGGCCGATACGAAACGCGCCGGTGGCCTGCGGGTCGTTTGGTGTCTCCATCCCCAGACCGATGCCCAGCGTCACACCCGCCTCCTGTTCCAACCAGTGGCGCAAATCCTGACCGAGCGGTGGTGGAAGGGAGAGCGCCGTGATGCACCGGCTGCGATGCGCGCGGTCAGTGATGTTGATACTCAACGCACCACCTTCCGCCCATGTCTCACACGTGGCCCAAACGGTATGGGCCAACCGATCGTGACGCGCCCAAACATTCTCGATCCCCTCTGAACCAAGCATATCAAGCGCCGCGCGCAAACCGTACAGGTGGTGTGTGGGCGCTGTGCCGCAAAAGTACTGGTAAAAGAACTCCGGTTCGATCCTTGGCAGAAAATCCCAGTACCGGCTGACGCGCGGCATTGCGCGACGTTTGGCAATGGCGCGCGGCCCGACGAAGACAAAGCTCACACCCGGTGGCACCATCAACCCCTTCTGACAGCCCGCGACCATCGCATCGACCCCCCAGTCATCCATCTCAAAGCGATCACACCCAAGCGACGCGATATTGTCTGAGACAAACAGGGCCGGGTGACCCACCCTGTCGAGGACTGCGCGTATGCCTGCGATGTCGTTTAGAACACCCGTCGACGTGTCGACATGTGTCGCCAGCACCGCCTTTATTTTGCGCTCAGAATCAGCGCGTAGAGCCTCTTCGAATCGGGTGAGGTCTACCGGGCTCTGACGACCGAAATCGAGCATCTGCACCTCAATGCCGCGATCCTGCGCCATCTCTGCCCAACCGTGACCAAACCGGCCTGTAGCGGGCACCAGAACCTGCTCTCCCGGCGCGACAAGGTTTGCCAGCGCAGCCTCCCAAGCGGCATGGCCGTTACCGATATAGATCGCAACCTGTCCGCTTGTTCGCGCCACCGAACACAAATCAGCGGTCAACTGATCCATCATTTCCACCAGCTCGCCCTCGTATATGTTGGGCGCGGTGCGGTGCATGGCACGCAAAACCTGATCCGGGATGATCGACGGCCCCGGTATGGCAAGGTGTTCGCGTCCGCGTGAATGGGTCATGCTGTGCACTCCGTTGTGTTGCGCCAACCTAGGCAGATCGCGAGCAAGGTCAATCGGGCCGCTTGCTATCCCGAATTGGCCCGCCTAAGTAGACGCTTGCGGTTCAGGCGGGTCAGCCCTCTATGCGACTTTTCAAAGCTATCGTAGATTGGGAGCGTCGAGTCCGGGCCTACTACAACACCGACCTGACCAGCCCGGAAAACCGAAGGCGGGCGCATATCTACAATATGTGGTTCGACCACGCGGCGCTGCGTGTGTTTTGGACCAACTTCTTTGAGGTTGCGCCGGGCGTGTTTCGATCCAACCAGCCCACACATCGGCGGTTTGAGAGGTTGAAAGCCAGAGGTTTCCGAACCGTTCTGAACCTGCGCGGTCGGTCAGATGCTGCGCATTTTCTGACCGAAGAAGAAAGCTGCGCTCAGCTTGGGCTTGAGCTGGTGAATGTGAACATGCTGGCCCGACACGCACCGGCGGGCCAAGACGTTCTGGCCATGATCGATGCCTTCCGAACGATCGAGCGGCCCTTTGTCATGCATTGCAAGTCAGGCGCTGACCGAGCGGGCTTTGCCTCGGCGGTCTATCTTATGGTGATCGAAGGTAGATCGATCTTGGAGGCGCGAAAAATGCTGTCTCCGAAATACCTTCATTTCAGGTTTACCACCACGGGTGTTCTGGATCATATTCTGGATTTGTATGAGGCGCGCAATGCACGCGAACCGATCGGTTTTGAGGACTGGGTTCAAAAGGAATACGATGCTGTCGCCGTTCAGGCAGATTACGCCGCGCATTACAAACCTTGGTTCTGAGGCGCAGACCCCCCGACCTGATCGTAGCGCTTTGCCAGGGTCTGCGGATCGGCCCCCATTAAGAAACGAGCCAGGCACAACAAATTGCGCGCACCGCGCTTTAGCCATCCCTCGCGGCGATACTTCTCACTGCTGGTCAGCACGGTTAGCGGCAGCAATGTGATTTGCCCACGCAAGGCGCGCGCCATAGCCACATCTTCCATAAGCGGGATGTCCGCATATCCTCCAACCGTATCATAAACCTCACGTTCGATGAGTAAGGCTTGATCCCCATAGGGAAGACCAAACATCCGGCTTCGTAGATTGGCCCAGCCGGATACGAGCGCTGGCGCGAGACCGTCTACGTCATACCCCAGCCGAAAGGCCGCCGCTCCTTCGCTCTCCAGATGCCTGGTCACGGCCTGAGCCCAACCCGCGGGCAGAACGCAATCGGCGTGTAAAAACAAAAGCCAGTCCCCCTCTGCCAGTTCAGCCCCGCGTCGCAACTGTCCTCCTCGCGACGCGACCCCCGTCACCATACGAGCCCCTGCAGCTTCAGCGATTTGCTGAGTGGCATCTCTCGACCCGCCGTCAGAAATGATCAGCTCCCGCACAAGACCGGAATGAAGCCCCTCGCTCAAAGCAGGCAGCGATTGACGCAATGCGTCCTCGGCCATCAACGTGGGTATGACCACCGATAATCTGGCGCGCATCCTATCCTCTTTCGATCCGCTTACGGCCTCTCTATATTGCTCGTCAGGGGATGGCGAGAGACCGAGTATGCGCAACATCATCAGAATATCCGGTAGCGACGTCCGGCCCTTTCTTCAGGGCTTGGTCACCAATGATGTCGAGAAGCTCGATAAGGGGCTTGTCTATGCCGCCCTGCTGACACCTCAGGGCAAGTATCTCGCGGATTTCTTCCTGGTTCCGCAGGAGGACGGTAGCGTCTTGCTGGACGTGGCCGCCTTTCAGAGCGACGCTCTTCTGCAACGGTTGACGATGTACAAACTGCGTTCCGACGTGCAAATCGAGCAAACAGATATGCAAGTTCAAGTTGGGACAGGACCCGCCCCGGATGGCGCGTTGTCAGATCCGCGACATGCTGCTTTGGGCTGGCGGGCTTATCACTCGTCACCGGTTGAGGACAGCGGCGATTTTGACGCGATCCGTGTGGCGCATTGCATTCCCGAGGCCGGGATCGAACTGGGCCCAGACACCTTCATTCTTGAGGCGGGGCTTGAGCGGCTGAACGGCGTCGATTTTAAGAAGGGTTGCTATGTGGGCCAAGAGGTCACTGCCAGGATGAAGCATAAGACCACCCTTCGCAAAGGTTTGGTCACGGTCGAGGTCGAGGGAACCGCAACGCCCGGCACACCGATCATGAGCCGGGGCAAGGAAGCCGGGCTTTTGCACACATGTTCCGGAGACCGCGCGATAGCGTATCTCAGGCTGGACCGCGCATCTGATGAAATGCAAGCGGGCGACGCCGTCATTCGCTATCGTGAAACGCCCGCGTGAAGACACGCGTCAAGCGCGTTCGGCGTAATCCATTGTCTCGGTGTTCACAACGATATCCTCGTCCGCGCCCACGAAGGGTGGCACCATGATCTTCACACCATTGTCGAGAATTGCAGGCTTGAAGCTATTGGCGGCCGTCTGTCCCTTCACCACGGGCTCGGTTTCGGCAATGCGGCAAATCACTTTTTGCGGCAGCGCAGCGTTCAACGCTTCGCTTTCATAAAATTCAACGGTGATTGTCATCCCATCTTGCAGGAACGGCCTGCGATCCCCCAAAAGGTCCGCGGGTAGTTCGACTTGCTCGTAAGTCTCTGAATCCATGAAGACAAGCATACCGTCCGTTTCGTAAAGAAACTGCTGGTCCTTTTGTTCCAAACGCACCCGCTCGACTTTGTCCGCACTTCTAAACCGCTCGTTAAGCTTTGACCCAGTACGTAGGTTTTTCAACTCGACCTGAGCAAACGCGCCCCCCTTGCCAGGTTTAACGTGATCCACTTTGACCGCGCTCCAGAGCCCGTCATTATGTTCCAGCACGTTGCCGGGACGAATTTCGTTTCCGTTTATCTTGGGCATTGTGGCGAAAACCTAACAAAAGATTGAACTGATCCTGGCGCTTCCTATATCTAGCAGTGCACCGGGTGGCAAGCAGGCCAAATGTTGCGGTCGTTACTCGGAAGGCATGCATTATATGCAGGCATGCTATGCGTTTTTGAGCTACCCGAATCATAAGAAAAGCGTCATAACCACGGGTACGCCTGTATCCAACGAGCAAAAACAAGGACAACGCATGAAAGACTTCGTTGACGGCACGGCGTTCAATGCCGAACAAGGCAATCGTGCCCGCAAACTATTTGCAGCGGTCGTTTTGGCTGCACTCGACGATGCCATCGCCGATGACAAAAAATATGGCAACGGTCCCGAACAGATCGCCCGTTGGGCGCGCTCGCGCGATGGTCGCGAGGTGCTGTCCTGCGCTGGCATCGACCCCAACGAGCGCGTTGTGGAGGGCCTTATGGAATTTGTCGGAAAAGGTGTTCGCACCTCGGTCGCGTTGTCGCGCGAAGAGAGTGAACGCCGAAATGCCGCAGCTGCACAGGCTGAAGCTGCCTGATCCGATCTAGCCTTTGACTGTAGTTGACCCCGTCCTTTGTGGCGGGGTTTTTTATGACTGAACTGTTAACGCAAACCCGATGGATTTTTCGTGTTGCGCCAGCTTGCTCACTGACGCAAACCGAACGGGATTGAGATGAGGCGTACCCATGAGCAGATCCATTATGATCCAAGGCGCAGGCTCGAATGTGGGCAAGTCGGTTATGGTGGCCGGTCTCGCCCGCGCGTTTCGTAATCGGGGTCTGTCTGTTGCTCCTTTCAAGCCACAAAATATGTCGAACAATGCGGCCGTCACCGTCGATGGCGGTGAGATAGGGCGCGCGCAAGCGCTACAGGCCTGGGCCAGTGGCAGAGAGCCGATCGTTGATATGAATCCCGTTCTGCTGAAGCCGGAATCCGAGACCGGCGCCCAAGTCATTGTCCATGGACAACGTTTCGATACACTGCGCGCGCGAGACTACGCACGGGTGAAACCTAGGCTCATGGCCCCTGTGATCGAGAGTTTTGATCGCCTCGCCTCTACTTGCGACCTGCTTCTTGTTGAGGGCGCGGGCAGCCCGGCCGAAATCAACCTGCGCTCAGGCGATATTGCCAATATGGGTTTTGCGGAAGCCGCGGGCGTGCCAGTTGTCTTGATCGGTGACATTGATCGCGGCGGTGTGATTGCACAGGTCGTCGGCACACAAGCCATCCTGCCAGAGGCGGATGAAAACAGGATAAAAGCATTTATAATCAACAAGTTTCGAGGTGACGTGCGACTTTTTGATCAGGGTGTACGGGAAATTGTCTCGCGCACCGGCTGGCCGTCGCTGGGAGTTGTGCCTTGGTTCGAGGAGGCCTGGCGCCTTCCGGCCGAAGATATCTTGGACATCCGATCTTCGACGCGTGCGGGGAAAGTAAAGATAGTTGTTCCCCGCCTCGCACGCATTGCCAACTTTGATGATCTGGATCCCCTTTCCTCGGAACCGGATCTAAGTGTCGAGATCATCCCGCCCGGGCGCGCCCTGCCTGGAGATGCAGATATGGTTATGATACCCGGTTCAAAATCGACGATCGCGGATCTTGATGCGTTTCGAACCAATGGCTGGGATATCGACCTGCAGGCCCATGTGCGGCGCGGCGGCAGAGTTCTTGGGGTGTGCGGCGGGTATCAGATGCTGGGCCGAGAGATTGCTGACCCCGACGGTATCGAAGGACCGCCCGGCAGCGTTAAGGGTTTAGGTCATCTCGACGTGAAGACGGTTATGCAACCTGAAAAGCGCCTGGCTCGCACAGACGCGACCTATCTTCCAACCGGTGACCCTGTAAACGGCTATGAGATCCACCTGGGTCACACCAGCGGTCCGGATTGCGCGCGCGCGTGGTTAAAGATCGGGACACGTTCGGAAGGAGCAGCGAGCGAAAATGGTCGGATCCGCGGCTGTTATCTACACGGTCTTTTTGCGTCAGACACATTTCGGTCTGCTACTCTGGCAGAGATCGGCGCTGCCTCTCAGATCGACTTTACCGCCAGCGTCGACGACACGCTTGACCGGCTCGCCGAGCACCTGGAACAGCATCTTGACCTCGATCTGTTGCTCAGCCTTGCCGTTTGATTTGGCGTTAACAGAAAAGAGACCTCGACCGGGTCGTCTCGTCTAACCTGCAACCAAACTACCTAATGGATCACGCGGCGATTAGTCGAACTCTTGCCCCATCATGGCGCGATGAATCTCCCGCCGCACCAGTTTTCGCACATTGCGCGTAATTCTTTCGCCCAGGCTGCCTTGCAATTCCTGACGCACGATTTCACTTACCAGATCCCGCAATGCGTCCTCATCGAGCACCGCATCCTCAGCATACCAGTGATCCTCGGCATCCTTTTTTGTCTCACCTGCGGAATATTGCGCAGGGCGCGAGTGTGTTGACGCCACTTCCGGTACTTCAGGCGTTGCCTCTGCCTCGCTTTGCGCTTCTAACTCGGTCGATTGACGCTCTGCTGTCTCGGCTGTTTTGAGCCAAGGAAGCGATGTGATCGGCGGCGGCGCGCTAGCTTCCGGTTCCGATCCGTCTGGTTCCCATTGATCGTCGCGGGCGGCGACCGCGGCTTCGACCTCCGCGATGCGAGCCTCTAGTTCTTTGGTGCCCAGAGCAGCGCCCTCTAGCGTTTTGGTCTGA
>JBCCNY010000176.1:0-6662 GCA_039025595.1 Pseudomonadota bacterium
ATGACGCTGCCAGCGTTGACCCTCAGCTTGTGGTGATCCGCACCGTGATGGCGGAGAACGCGCGCCCTGCCGCGCCAAGGAAAACCCAGGAGGTGAGACCGGCCCGCCAGGCTCGCAAATCCAAACGAGGAACCGCGAAGAAGATCACGCGCCCACTTCTGTCTGTTCTCGCGCGCCCAGACATGCCTCGCATCCTGTCTGGTTTCCTGTTGGTCTTCCTTCTCGTGTTTTTTACCGGACCAGTGCTTTTCATCGCGTCTATGGCGATGCTGCTGGCGCTGGTGCTTTATTTTTCACTTGGCCCGGATCGCGTTCGGGACCTCGTGCTAGAACGCTACGCGCGCCTGAAGGCGCGGGACCCAGAGGCTGCGGCGCGGCTGCGCGGTCGGGCTGCAAAAGCAAGCCAAGCGTTGGGCAACGTCGTGGATCGCCTACCTGAGAGCTGGACACGCGGCCTTTATCTGCCCGATTTCGAAGAGCCCGATGAGGGATCCGAAAGATGGACCTCGGATCCCTTCGAGCGATTGAAGCAGCAGTAAAACCTTCGGGTTGCGCTGCGGACATCAGTGTCCTTAGGGCTTTCTTCGGCCTCTGAGCGCATAAACTCGAAGGAACTGGGTCGTCCCACGGCGACATGAACTAAACCGTGAATCTGCTATCCAGCACTTGGCGCAAGGGTGCTTCCCTAGGCGTTAGACAACGATGCGCCTGACGCGAACTTGCCGGTTCGCCCATTCTATGAGAGGCACTCCGCGCAGAACGCTGCTCTCCTCTAGTGACCAGAAAGAGGATTTGGTTTACCTTATGGCTGAACAACGGGTGGCGTGGATGTATCAGGTGAGTAAAGGACGCTACGATTAGTGACCGATCCGTCACGCCCCTAGGGCGGGGAAACTCATGACCGACACGAACAAGACCGGCGCGTCCAACGACACGCAATTACCGGACGAGATCGCCGAAGCCCTGCGGGGTATGAACTGGGACGACAGGCTTGCGCGCGCGCGCGCCGCGCGCTCAAAGGTGCTTGCCGGACCTGAGAAGAAAAAGCATTCGTTTGACATACTTGCCGTATTGAGCAAACGCGCAAAGCCGTTAAACCTTGCCGCGCCCCGGGTCCGGCGGGAGCGTCAATCAAAGCCGGAGGATGCTCGCAAGAGACCCTCGGTTTCAACAACGCACGCACGCCCCGTGATAGTGATTGCGCTGTCTTTAATGACAGGTGCATTTCTACAGTGGGGCGCATCGACCGCACTCGACTCCCGACAAAACGCACCAAGTAAATCAGCGTCCTACGCCGGAACAACGGAGCTCGGCGCGGCTCAGACATCGACCTTCGCATTAGGTGCTGCCCCGGAGAGCGCGGAATTGACAGCGCCTGCCGCGCTGACCCTGGCGCAATTGACGCTTCCATCTGACGGCCGTTCGAAAGCTCCGGAGCAGCAACACCTGACGGCGGCGCCGGAACTGGTCGAACGAACAGATCCTGTAATGAACTCGGCAAGCTGGCATGGTCCGGCACCAGACCAGCAGGAGGGCGCGTCCGAAGGGACAACATCTGAGACGCAGCCCGTGGCGATCAGCCTGTTCATCCCCGAGAGCTTGTCCGATGAGGTTGCGGGCGCCGCTCTTGAGACGCTTGGTGGGGACGACACCAAACTGGTCTCCTCAGAGCGGGTGGCGTTCACAGTGCGCCAGACACAAGTGCGGTTCTACCATCAAGGTGATGCCGGCTCAGCGGCCAAAACCGCCAAAGCAATCGGCGGCCTGGCACGGGACTTCACAGCAACCGGACAAAAGACGTCGCCCGGACGGCTTGAGGTTTATCTTGCCGGGCAGGGCGGCAACAGCGGCACCGTAGCCACGCGACGCGTCAACCAGTTGGAATACTACCTGCTGCGCATCCTTGGTCAGATCTGACGCACGGATTTCGTCTTGGCCGGACGCCCAAAGCGCGCCTAAGCTCTCGGTCACAAGATCGAGGACGGACCATGCCAAACATCTTTTCGCTCGATGAGGCCGATACATCCTCAGAGTATTTTCCAGACATGGCGGTGTGGTGGCGCGGTCGTCTGGCGCTCGGCGACCATCAAGAGCTGTGCTGGGTCAAATTCGAACCTGGCGCAACATATCCGATGCATTCGCATGCCTATGAACAGGTCAGTGTGTTGGTGCAGGGACGGCTGCGCCTGAAGGTGGGAACGGAAACCCGCGAGGTCGGTCCGGGCGATATGTGGTTCGTGCCCACGGATACGCCACATGGCGGCGACGTTCTTGGGGATGAACCCGCCATCTTCATCGACGTTTACGCACCGCCCAGCCGGGGCGATGACAGCGACGTGACGTATTACTAGGCCGTGGCCTGACGCCCGTTGTCACGTGCCAGACTTGTCAATTCCAGATCCGCAGCCCGACGCCACAGATGATCAACCTTGTCGATCTCATGCTCGGAGAGACGATCTTCTTCAAGCCAGTAGCGACCGCAGGTCACGTAGTAGCCCAGAGATTTCTCGAGCGCGCAGGCATCCGCAAAGAGGTCGCCACCAGCCTTGGGACCCAGTGGCTTGACTTCTCCCAGAGCTGTCCGAGGCACAGAGGGAAAGACCAGCCGACTTGGTCCACCGGCGAGCCTGACGCAGGCGCAACCCTGACGCGCAGCGTGAAGCATCAAACGTGCGGACTTCGCTTCTAAATCACGCAAGGTTGCATCATTGCGGAGCGGATCGGCCGTGCCAGCACCGTAGAAATGCGTCGGTCCTTGCCGGGGATAGATCATATCACATCCCCAAAAAGCAAGAACGCGGGGACGCAGCGTGGCCAAAGCCCAATACCCGGCCGAAAACGCCATCGTTCCACCCGCATAAACCACGCCGCCAAAGGCGTTATTGGCCTGAACATAGTCGCCCGATCTGATCACTTTCTGCTGCGGTCCGGGTTCGGTCGGCAAATGGGCGTCGGGGAAATCATCAGGCACGACGAGGTAATTCCAATCGTCGCGCACCCGCCATGCATTGTTGAGCGCGACAATCGATGTGAAAGACGCGCGTGGCCATGACTGGCTTTCGACAGCGGACGGGGCGCTTCCCAAAATCAGCACGATCTCGTTTGGTTGCACGTTCCCGTCTCTTCTCGGCCTCAAAACCCGCCAGGGCGATGTTAGAATTGTCTCAAAGTTAGACGGCTTTGCGCAAAGGCAAGAGAAAGAGAAAAATCCGAACTCTCAGACGATCCGATTTCCTGGAAATCGCTGATAAAACGCGCAGTTTCATTTGGTCAAAGGAGTCATTCACTCCTTTGAACAGCTTTCAGCCGGTTCGCTGCCTCGAGGGCGCCGGTCGCAACATCTTTGAGGTCAGTTGAATTCTGGCTGGCGCAAATACGATCAATTTCTCCAAGGCAAAAGATGACGATCCCAGATCATTAAGGCATCACATGTTAGAAAGTTCTATAAAACAGAACTATCAAGCATAAAACATGTATTTTTCTGAAGAACTGTCCTTCTCTATGTCCAAACCCGACAGGCAGCCTCGGGAGCAACGAAATGGACTTGATACTGGATATTCTTGCGACAATGGTCGGACAGCTTCAAAAGCCGACGCTGGCCTTCCTGATCGCCGGCATGATGCTTGCCGCGCTTGGCAGCAAGATCGAGGTGCCCAAACCTGTTTATTCTTTCATTGTCATGGTTCTGTTGCTCAAAGTGGGTCTGGGTGCTGGACTTGCGCTGCGCGAGGCCAGTCTGACAGAACTTGCTGTTCCCGCTCTCGGCGCCACTCTGACCGGTGTGGTGATAGTACTGCTGGGTAGCAAGACTCTGGCGCGCTGGCGTGGTGTCAAAGGACCGGATGCGATCGCTACGGCGGGCCTTTTCGGTGCAGTCTCCGCTTCGACACTGGCCGCGGGTATGGCCGTTCTTGATGAAGCGGGGATGTCTTACGAGGGTTTTGTCGGCGCACTCTACCCGTTTATGGACATTGCCGCGTTGATGACAGCGATCGTGTTAGCCCGCGTCGCTGACGCACGCGCCGTTGCGCAAAACGCGCTGACAATGAGCGACGGAACACAAGTGCTGAATGCGCCTCAGGGGGCTCAGACCAACGTTACCCTTGCGCAAGGCGGATTTGACGGTGCCGCGATCCGCGGCATGTTCAACGACACGTTACGCAGCCCACCCATATCGGCTCTGCTCCTTGGTCTTGTCCTTGGTCTTTTGGCCGATACAGCGCCGGTCTACGAAACATTCTTTACGCCGCTCTTCAAAGGGTTTCTGTGCATCTTGATGCTCTGCATGGGAATGGAGGCATGGTCACGGCTGGCAGAATTGCGCGATGTGGCGCACGCCTATCTGCTCTATGCAATCACCGCGCCTTTGGCCCACGGTCTGCTTGGATTTGCGGTGGGCATGATCGCGCACGAGCTCACCGGGTTTTCTGCAGGCGGGGTCGTTTTGCTGGCTGTGATGGCGGCATCAAGCTCTGACGTCTCGGGGCCTCCCACGATCCGCGCCGCGATCCCAAAGGCAAATCCCTCTGCCTATATTGGTAGTTCCACGGGCCTTGGCACGCCGGTCGCGATCCTGTCCATTCCGCTCTTCGTCGCGCTGGCGGAGCATTTGATAGGCGGCTAGTCCAGAACCGTGACTTCGGGGGCCGCACGGCGCAACGTCGTGCAGATCTCGCGGGAGAGGGTTGCGAATTCCTCCTCTCGGGCCGTGCCCTTGCGCCAGACCATACCGATGGTGCGCGAAGGCGCGGTTTCACGAAACGGTCGGGCCACAACGATATCGTGATGCGCGACCTCCGACTTCACGTAAAGTGCAGGTAACATTGTGATCCCGATCCCGGTGGCCACCATTTGCCGGAGTGTATCGAGGCTTGTGCCCTCATAGTCTTGGGATATCTCGGCACCATAATCGTCGCAAATCGTCTGCACCAACTCAAAGAGCTTGTGGCCCCGCTCAAGGGACAGGATGGTCTCGCCACGCAGCATGGAAGGCTCGATGTCATCGACCTCAGTCAGCCGGTGATCTGCCGGAACAACTACATGGATTGGCTCGCGAAACAGCGGCAGGGTCTCGAAGTCATTCCGCCGAACTGGCAGTGGAAAAAACAAAAGATCGAGGCTACCGGTCTCAAGAGCGTCCAACAATCTGTCGGGCAAACCTTCCCTGACATAGAGGCCAAGATCCGGGTGACGTTGGTGCAGGTCCGGCACGATGAGCGGCAAGAAGTAAGACCCCACCGACTGCACCACACCGACCCGTATCACCTGGGCCATGGGCTGGCCCCGCGAGCGGGCGATTTCGCGGATTTCATCAACCTCGCGCAGCACCTTCCGACTCCGCTCCGCAATTTCCCGGCCCACTGACGTCAAGATGACACGGGCCCGATTGCGTTCGACCAATTCTATATCGAGACGTCGTTCCAGTTCCTTCAGCTGTGTGCTGAGCGTTGGCTGGGCCACATTGCAGGTCTCGGCCGCGCGCCGGAAATGCAACTGGTCGGCGACAGCGACCAAATACCGTAATTGTTGAAGCGTGGGCATGAGGGCGGCCCCTGATAGACTGAGCAAATCACAATTAGCGCAAACTTCGATTGGAACAATCGCGCAATCGCCCCATCTATGCTGCCAAGACAAAGGTTGCGGGCACGTGAAACGCTTCAAGAATATCCTGCTGATCTGCGATGAGCAGACAGCGTTTGAACCCGCTTTAGAGCGTGCGACCTGGCTGGCAAAGTCCAACGAGGCGCGTGTAACGCTTTTGGATGTGCTTGATACCGGCGCAAGTGAGCTGGCACGGCTATTCACACAGTTGACGGGATCCCAAGGCGAATTCATGGCCGATCATGTCCTTAGCATACCGACCGATCGGCTGGAGGAACTGGCGAGACCTCTGCGCGACCAAGGCATTAAGGTCGCGACCAAGCTGGTTTCGGGCACGTCGTTTCTGGAAATCATCAAACTGGTGATCGCCGAGAAACACGATCTGGTGCTGAAAGGCGCGCAACGCTCTGCCATTTCACCGCTTTTTCGCGGCCTGGACATGCATCTGATGCGCCAGTGCCCCTGCCCAGTCTGGGTTCTCAAATCCGCATTTAAGCCTAAATCACAGCGCATTCTGGTGGCGGTAGAGCCCGATCCGGAGGATGCCAGGCGTGACGATCTCAATCACACGATCCTGCAGCTCGCGACATCGTTGGCCCGACAGGACGACGCGACACTCGACGTTGTACATGTCTGGCATCTCTATGAAGAAGCGACGCTGCGCCATTCACTGGCTAACGCGCCAGCCTACCAGCTTGATCGGCTGATCAAAGCCCAAGAGGCGCAAAGCAAAGCGCGACTTGACGCCTTGATGTCGGATTTCACCGAATTCGATGACCTGATGCGGGCGCAACATATCAAAGGTCTCCCAGGCGATGTGATCCCGGAATTTGTGGCGAGGGAGGGGATCGACACGGTGGTTGTGGGCACGCTGGCCAGCAGCGGTGTCGCCGGGCTATTCATAGGAAACACCGCTGAAACGATCCTGAACCATGTGAATGCCTCGGTGCTCACTGCGAAAGCGCGAGGATTTATCTCTCCTGTGACCTTAGCCCAGAAAACAAAAGAAAAAGAGACCTGAGACATGGCAGGTGCGAGCGAGACGACAGGGCGACCGAACA
>JBCCNY010000177.1:0-6615 GCA_039025595.1 Pseudomonadota bacterium
CCTCCGACAACGTGCTCGCGCTTGGGCCGGTCGCACAAAATACAGCGCTTGATCGCGTGCTTGGCATCTTGCCCTCAGGCACGCCCAAGACGTTGGAGAGTGGGAAAGAGATTATGATCATGGCCACGCTGCCGGTCGAGGGTGGCTTTTGCCGTGAGGTCGAGGTGATTGATGACGCCGCAGACAGGCTCGATTTCGGGATTGCCTGCCACGATACGGATGGCTGGACGGTGGAAGTGACCCTGTCAGAGTCGCTCTCTAGCGCGGATACTGAGGATGGGTTTGTCACCGCAAGCGGTGCGGAGATGCAAAGCCTTCAGCCCTTCCTGAACCGCCTCGGCGCCGGCACACCACTTGATTCCGAGGCCGAGGCCGAGGCGATTGCTCAGGGCTGGTCGCGCTGAGGGCGACAGGCGTCCTGGGCCTGTAGCAGCCCCCAGCCAAACACCTCATCGTGGCCTTCCGCACCCAGATCGAGGGCATTTTCAGAAAGCCATGCTGCCACGTCACTTGGACCTCTCGCGGGATCGACACTGAGTAACACTGCGGTCGTCGCGGTCACGTAAGGCACTGCAAAGGATGTGCCAGTCTTGAGCCGCGCGCCACTGACAGAGGTGGCCGCCAGCAGGTTCACTCCCGGCGCGGCAACATCAAGATGCACACCTCGCTGCGCCCGGCGGTAAATGCGCGTCCCAGTGTCCACGGCGGTGACCGCGATAACGCCATCATACCCCGCCGGAAACGCAGGATCCGCGCGCGGCCCGGCATTGCCTGCCGCCGCGACCATGGTGACACCGCGCTCATTCACCAGCGTGTTGACCGTGTCGCGCAAAAGCAAGTTGTCGGAGCCTGCGATAGAGAGATTGATCACCCGCACCCCGCGCGCCGCCAGAAGATCAAGCCCGCGCAGCACCGAGACAAGATCGGCCCGTTCATCAGACCCGCTGCGACCGAACGCATCGACGGCTACGACGCGCGCCTCTCGCACAAGACCCGGCACCCGGCTCTGATTGCCACCGATCAGCACGGAGGCCACGGCGGTGCCGTGAATGGCTTTCGACGGCTCCGTCGCATCACTGGCCAGGCGCACGACCTCGAGATCAGCGCCAGCGATGATTTCGTGGCGCGCGTTGATGCCTGTGTCGATCATACCGATGGGCACGGTCACGGCGCAGGCACCAAAGGTCAGAGACGCACGTGGCCAGCTGATGCTGTCCCAGCTGCGACAGTTTTCATGACGACACGCAGGCAAGGCCACAGGTTCGGGCGTCAGGGTCGCCTCTTCAGCGCGGTAGAAGTGGTTGAAGTCCGCCGTTTGGCCCGACGGCAGCGCGCGCACCCGGTCACGGGCTTCTACGAGTGGTGTTCCCGTGGGGACCCGTAACTGCGTCATCTCTCGGATCAGCGCCGACAGCGGGAAGGTGTCCAGCACAGAATACCCTTCCGCCTGAAGGACCGTCAGGTCGGCAAGGCTCAGGTCAAGAACGACAATTTCATCGGATGCCTGTTCCTCAAGCTGTCTCGGGACCGCGGCTTGCACAGGCGCGCGGCGTTGCACGTTACGGCCAAAGATGCTGCGTTCGATATTGCGCAGGAAGCGATCCACTTGCCCGGCCGGAGAGTTTCGGGAACCAGAGTGACCTGATCTGCCTTGCCCGTCACTGTCATCGCGGTCGTCGCCATCATCGCCGCCATCACCATCATCGCCGCCTCCATCGTCGCCCCCTTCATCGGCCCAAGCGGCCGATATGACGCCCGTGCTGGAGTTTGATAAGGACGCCGCGCAGAAGGCGGCCAGGATGAATGCGGCAAATGCGTTTCGAAGGATCATGATCACGGGTTTGACCTTTGCACGGTTGTGGAATCTGTGTTCTGACAACGACCGTGGTCAAAAGATATTCCCTTCGCTTGCAAAATTCTATCCCGCCCTCACAACAGAGCGATGCAAGCGGCACGGTTACGCGCAGTTAAATTGTTGCTTCAGCTAGGTTCGGCCCAAAGCCGACTTCCAGCATGCGACTTCGATGCTGCGGTCGCAGCCCACATAGCAGACATTAGCTGCACCCATACAGTAATCGCGTTCATGGTCAGCTAGCGCATACACAAGACTCTCTTATGGTCGTTTCGGTTGATCACCAGCTTGCGTATAATCGATCTAGCAACCGGTACAGTGCCGGAACGATCAATAGGGACATTGCAGGGACCATGAGGCCGGTCAGAACAAGCGTCCGGAGAGCAAGTGGCCAATGTCCAAGCATGCCCTCCAGGGCGAACAGCAAGACCGTGATTGTTGGCCATGCCGCCGCCCAGGTAATCAGCACTCCGCGCATATCAGGCTGCCAAAACGTTAGCGTTGTCTTCCAGATGCGCGATTGTCGTAGTTCCAGGGATGACAAGAACGTTCGGAGCCCGTGCCAACAGTGTGCGCAGAGCGTCGCCGGGTTCAACTGTCGCTCCTTGTTTCATTGGGTTCGCACCGAGAGGTCCATGCGGCACAAACGCGATGCCCTGTTGGTTCAGCCAGTCGATCAGGTCTTCTAGTGCGTCATCGCGCTCATCGGCGGGCGAATAGCGGTTCTGGACCGCCGCAATCGGCGCAACCTTCAGAGCCTCCTCGACTTGCGCACGGGACACGTTGGACAACCCGATCATGTCGATTTTTCTAGCCTGCCGCATCTCTTCGAGTGCTTCCACACTCTCGGAAATGGGTGTGGTGCCGTCCGGGGCATGCACATAGTAGAGGTCGATCTTGTCCGTGCGGAGGCTGGCGAGACTTTCTTCGAGATGCCGTTTCATCGTATCGGCCGAGGTATCCCGCGTGAGGCTGGTGGCACTTTTCTCGACACCGCCTTTGGAGGCGATGAACATCTGGCCGTAGCTACCGTCCTCATTCACCAGCGCATCCGCCAGCAGCTTCTCATTCTCATGAGGTCCGTATGCGCGGGCCGTGTCTATGTGGTCAATACCAAGGTCACGCGCTCGGCGCAGCAGGTCAATGCCGCCCTGCCAGTCGGCGTAGGGTCCGAAATTGCGGGGCTGGCCAGACAGGCGCATCGCACCATAGCCGATGCGGTTCACCTTCCGTCCGTTTGGGAATGTGAAGGTCGTGTCTACATCATTGGTCATGTCTTGGTTCCTTTCGTTTCTGTTGCAAAGAACATACCCATCACCACGCGACACGGTAGTAGCATGAAAAGCAATATTGCTATACGTTGGTCGTATGAGCACTCGTTTTGACCGTCTGGCCCTTCTTGAAACCTTCGTTCGTGTTGCTGAACGGCAATCGCTCTCCGGGGCCGCGCGTGATCTGGGCACATCGCAACCGTCGGTTTCGAGGCAGCTTGCCGCATTGGAGAGCCGACTTGGCGTTGTACTGGTCCGCCGCACCACACATGACGTCACGCTGACGCCAGACGGTCTAGGGCTATTGGCGGATGCCCGGCGTATGCTTGGGGAGTGGGAGGCGATTAAAGATCGTCATAGCGAGGATCACGAGTTGAAGGGCACCATCAGGGTCATCGCTCCAGTCGCACTTGGACAGAGCCTATTCATCAAGGCCGCGGCGCAGTTCATGAAGGATCATCGCGACATTACCATCGATTGGCGGTTGCGAGATGACCCGATCCGCTTTGCTGAGGAAGGCTGCGATTGCTGGCTCAACGTCGGTCCTGTCCCGGATGATACCCTTGTTGTACGAGAGTTGGCACGAGTAGAACGCCTTGTCGTTGGGACGCCGGATTGCTTGGACCGACAAGCTGGAATTGGTCTGGACGCAATGCCCTGGCTGACACTCGATCCTTTCGAGGGAAACCGGATTGAGCTGTTTGATGAGAGTGGAACTCCGAAGACGTTTACGGTCACGCCGAAATTGGCGAGCGACAACATTTTTTCCGTCTACGAAGCCGCAATGCATGGCGTTGGGATTGCGATCCTGCCGCACTGGTTCGTCGCCTCAGACCTTGAAGACGGAAAACTGATTGACGTGGTGCCAAGCCTGAGAGCTGTGCGTTTGCCGCTCAATTTAGCTTTGGCTTCAGGAACGAAGCGGCCCGCACGCGTTGAGCAATTCTGCAAGGCGATCCAACACTGGTGTGATTCAAATTTCCGTTCCGATGTTTGAAGCAGACGAAGTCGCGTCTCCCGTAGCTTAGCACAGCGGATACTTTAGGACGGCCCTTTCCGGACGTTCACGGCAGCACGGATTGCTGCAATACAGCATCTCGAAAGGTTGGTTCCGGTGCTCATGGTTCAGCGAGTTCAAAATCATACTCTTCCAACTGCGTGATGATCCGATCTCTATGGCTCTTCAAAAGCTGTTCGTTTCCTCCTTGCGCATTCGAAAGAAGGTCATTTACCTGTTCCAACGCTTTCGGAAGCGTCAATGCCTTGCTCGGCTCTCCCCTGCCCAAAAGCCTATTTTCAACGAATTGAGACCACACTGTACGACGCGCTTCGCTTAGATGATGTGGAGCTTCTGTGTAAATCAAAAACTCACCCAGTTCGCGATATCGAGAATCTGCTATATGGCAAACTACGTTGTAACGGTCCGCCCAATCGACCTCGTGAAATTCCCGAAGCTTCTCTTGATCGACCGGAGAGGGGAAACCATTGTAAATTTTCTCTTCGATATTCGGAGAGGCTTCATATTCAGGTTGAGTAACCAAGAAAATGTCCAAGAGGCGTTGTTTTAATGCCGACGCCTGTTCAAACTGCCTTGCTCGGTCTTCGACTTCGTCAAAAGACAGGTCGGAAAGGCGAGATTCCGGATGCGCGTCATCTGCATCAACAAGTCCAGGCAGCGTGTTGGCACGGAGGCGTCGTATCGGCTTTGGGCTCGACCCAATCATTCGTGCGATTTCATCGTCAGTTTTTTGCGCGAAGTCTTCGGGAAGATGCTGGAGGTCAACGGCGATGACTTCGTTCTGGTTTTCCGGGTTCACGCCAATCTTGTGCAGCAGGAAGGTGTAGGGCCTACCAAAATAAACTTCAGTAAGGCCAAATACACTTTCGCTTTCACAGAAATCGAGGACGGAAGCCCTGTTGGAGAACCGCATGAACCGCGACCACGTATCTGGCGCAAGATCGCGCACCTTCTTGCACATGAAAATCGTTGCTTCGACGTCGGACATGGCCTCGTGAGCATGTGCGTGATTGAAGCCATTCGCTGGTGCCAATTGATCGAGTTTGTATATCGGTCGGCCATTCTGTGCGGTTGGAAAGACAATGCTATCAGGCTCATAAATCGATGCTGATTGCAGCATCTTTAGCGTATCCAGCCGGCTATTGCCGTTAGTGGTGGTCAGATAAACCGGCAATAACGACTTGTAGAATACAGCCCTGAGCAACACTTCGTCGAAGGTGATCGAATTGTGGCCGACAAATTGCGCAGGCTCCCAATCACTCAACTGACGATGGATTTGGCACGCCATGTCGAATTGGCTTGGGTAATCTGGATCATCCAACTGTGCCGCTGTGACCCCTGTCACATTCATAGCACCTGGGCTGGCTACAATATGTGGTTGAAGGCGCGACCGAATTTCAAAGCGCTTAATTTCGTTTAGATCATTATCAGTCAGGATCGCTGCGAACTGAAGGACTTGATCGTAGAGAACTTCTGTTCCCGTTGTTTCTGTATCGTAAAAAACGAACGCCATAGTCGCTGCACTCCTAAATGACTTTAGCAATCCGATAAGTCATCGCGGTTGTGCTGACATTAAATGCTCGCGCCATGGCTTCCACCGCCTCGTCGTCAGGCACGCATCCATAATCGAGGCCTTGTTCGTCCATATATAGCAGCACCAGCGTTTTTGGCATGATCAATTCAGCTGCAAACTGATTGGCTTCAACTTCCATGCTGATCGTGCCTGCCGCAGAACTTGGATCGCGATTTAGCATCGTAATCACCTTATCGACATGCATGCCCTTGCGCAAAATGTCATCGTGGAGCTCGAAATGGCCGATCTCATGTGCAATCGTAAAACGTTGGCGGCGAACGTGATGCCGCGCGTTTACCCCAATGACGGACAAATCGTCTTTGTAGAACGCCATGCCCGAAAGTTCGTCATCAAGTGGTGAATATTGCACTTTGATGCCCGCTTGTTTGGCAATTCGATCCACTTTGACCGGCCAGCGACCAACACCTTTCTGGCTCAATACGAGTCTTGCTGCTTTTTCACACTCTTCGCGTGACAAGGGCTTCCTTTTGGTCATCCCTCCCAACCTAGCGCACACTGCGAGCGACAGCCTGAACCTGGGCTAGCTGCGAGTCGTTCAGATCCGGGCTCCGGTGAATAGGAAGCTCACTTCCGTTGACATCGTCTTCTGACGGGAGCACAGGAAAAATATCATCCATGGTCAAAATCCCCAGGGCCGTTCCGAGCTGAAAAAGTTGATGTCCTGAGGCTGTTTGCCGACCGGTTTCGATGTTGGCAATTGTGCCCCTTGAGAAGCCAGTGATCGTGGCGAAATCTTCCTGCGTTAGGCCCTTGGCCTTTCGCAGATCGCGAATTTTTTCGCCCACTTGTTCATTGAATAACGGTGTTTCCATCGGCCTTTTGTCGTTTTTCAGGGCGGCAATGTCAAGCAAAAGCACAAAATAGAGGTGGGGTTCAATGA
>JBCCNY010000178.1:0-6602 GCA_039025595.1 Pseudomonadota bacterium
ACATGCATCCCGATCGCATGATGGCGCGCGGTGTCCCGCAAGAGGCGCGCAAAATCGCGGAGAAACGTCTGGCCCAGATCAATGCCGCCTGGGAAGACATCAACCAAACGGCAAGCGCGGACGGCCTCTAGGCAATCGGCCGTGGCGTTGCGCAGATGCAAACTGTCTTAAAATCTAGACTCAAAGGGCTTATATGAATCGCATGAGACGTTTCATCGCGATATCTGCGGTTGTTTTGGCGACGACGTTTCCTTCGGTTGCCGAAGAAGAGCCAGCCGAAGAGGAGCGTTCTTTGCTGGAACGCGGCGCGGAGATGATGCTCGAAGGTCTCTTGCAGGAAATGGAGCCCGCGCTGGATGATTTTCAGACGTTGATGGAAGAGCTGCAGCCGCAAATGCGCGGGTTTCTGGATCAAATGGGGCCCGCTTTCGCGGATCTTTTGGCTCAGATTGAGGATTTCACAGTCTATCACCCACCCGAAATCCTGCCCAACGGAGACATCATCCTGCGGCGTAAAACGCCCGGTGAGATCGAAGAAAGCCCTGAGCCAGGCGACGATATCGAGATCTGACGCAGGCTGGATCCGCGTTAAAGTTCAAGTTTCAACCCGCGCCTCAGCGCCGAGAGCGTCTGCCAAGGCGCGGAACCTGGACTGCGCCACTTCTCCAAAGAGGGGCCCAGCAGCGGGTGTGAGCGTCAGTGTGAGCACCGCCTTTTTGGGCTGCCAGCGCAGCTTCCCGATTTTTTCGTCCTTGCGCAGCCAGAACATGGCAGCGAACCTCATGGCCCGGCCAAGAATTTCGGCGTCGCGTTCCTGTTTGTCGTGCACCAGTGCGCTGAGTGCTTCAAAGCGAGATCCTTCACGCCGATTGGAGTATCTGTGCATAAGCGCAAGGCCCAGAAACACCCGTTCGGAATGTTTCAAACCTCCTAGGTTCGCGCGGGTCGCGTTGTCGAAACAATCCTCGGCCCGGTAATCGGGATGGGCCCGCCAGCTGACGTCATGGAGCAGACACGCCGCCTTGATCAGCCGCTTCACGTCGGGTTTGGCCGACGAAAAAAGAGGTTGGACAAAATCAAAAACCAACTTGCCGTATCCGGGTAGTCGAGCGTCCTTGGATTCGGCAAAACGACACGCCTCTATCAGAGGATCGCGGTCGCGCAATTCCTGCGGCATCTGCTCATAGAGAAGCCCCTCGCGCACTCCGTAACTCGACACCGCGATATCGCGAGGCTTAAACGTTTGCACCAGCCGCGTCAGCACCTCTGCCGCATAAGGGACAAGCGCCATCCGCGCAGAAGAAACGTGAGCCATGCGGCGCAAGTCATCGACAGAGTTTTCCTGAATGAACTGCACGGTGGCGCGCACCGAAGCGCGGTTCATCCGGTATTCGTGCAGCACGTGCAGGGGATAGCCTCGGCGCAGCATATCTATTTTAGCGATCGCGCGCCATGAACCTCCAACGAGGAACAGCCGGTCGCGTTGTTCGCCCAAGGTTTCATGCATCTGGGCAAGCGTTTCTTTGATCAGGGTGCGCCGCGCTGTTTTGCCGCCGCCCAATTCTCGCAAGCGGAGCGGGCCAAGACGCGATGACACGCAGGCCCCTACCTTGCCGCCGCTGATTTCTGCAAGCTCCACGGAGGAGCCGCCCATGTCACAGATGAGGCCATATGCGCCCGGCCAGCCGAGCAGAACGCCTTGCGCGCTCAAACGTGCCTCTTCGTTTCCGTCGATCACACAGAGCTTCAACCCGGTCTCGCGGCACACCTCGCGTTCGAAATCGGGACCGTCCTCCGCCTCTCGCACGGCGGCTGTGGCGACAGCGGTGAGGGGGCCTGTACGCATGGTTTCCGCCAGCTCTTGAAAGCGTTTCAGCGCGGCAAGCGCTCGGGCGCGTCCCTCCGGGTTCAGTCGGCCGGTCGAGGCCATATTGGCTCCCAAGCCGCACATGATCTTTTCGTTGTAGAAGTAGGCCGGACTGCGGGCGGCGCCGTCGAAGACCACCATCCGGACCGAGTTCGACCCCACATCGACAACACCGACCCGCGACAGCGCCCGTGCAGAGGGTTTATCAAAGAGAGGTCGTCCGAACGGACTCCACTCCTGCTCGGTCGGTTCGTTCTGGCCATCCATGCCTGCGCGGACACTCCCGTTTACCCCATCTTTGTATGCGACAGGGGGCGGCTTGGGTCAATGTTGGAGCAAAGTCTTAGTTATCGGTATGTGTGAGCTTGGGCACATCCGACGCCCCCGCAGTGCCACGTCCCGAAAGCGACGGGTTTTCCATAAAGAAGCGATGGCAATTGAATGCGAAGGTGCCGTCCTCTACCCGGGCGCGGTGAAACTGTCCATCAGGTGTCAGAACCCAGCTTTGGGCGATATCGGCCATATTCGCGGCCATAATCTGGCTGACAATCTGCGCCTTGACGGTATTGTTGGTGATCTCAACGAGGCTCTCGACCCGCCGGTTGAGATTGCGTCCCATCCAGTCGGCGGAGCTGATAAAGACCCGAGCCCGGCGCGAGGGCAAGGCAGCCCCATTCCCGAAACAGACGATGCGCGAATGTTCGAGAAATCGGCCAACGACGGATTTAACCCGGATGTTCTCGCTCAACCCCTTGATGCCGGGCCGCAAGCCGCAAATGCCACGGATGACGAGGTCAATGCGCACGCCTGCCTTGCTCGCCGCATAGAGTGCGTCGATGACGTCAGGCTCGACAAGCGAGTTCATCTTGGCCCAGATCACGCCGGAACGCCCCGCCTTCATATGCGCAGCCTCGGCACGGATCATTTCGATCAGCTTGTTTTTCATTGATGCCGGCGAGATCGACAGGTTTTCCAACGCCGCCGGTTCGGCATAGCCGGACAGAAAGTTAAAGACCTTCGTGGCATCGCGACCGAGGGCTGCATCGCAGGTGAAAAAGCTCAGATCCGTATAAATCCGGGCCGTGATCGGATGGTAATTGCCCGTCCCGTAATGGGTATAGGTAACAAGATCCTTGCCCTCGCGGCGGACAACGGTCGAAATCTTTGCATGAGTCTTGAGGTTCATGAACCCGTAGACAACATGCGCGCCGGATCGTTCCAGACGGCGTGACTGACGGATATTGGCGGCCTCATCGAAGCGGGCTTTGAGCTCCACCAAAGCGGTGACCGATTTTCCGTCCTCCGCCGCCTCGCACAGCGCGGAGACAATGGGGCTATCCTTTGAGGTGCGATAAAGCGTCTGCTTGATAGCGACGACATTGGGGTCGCGTGCCGCCTGGCTAAGAAACCGCACGACCATATCAAAGGTCTCATAAGGGTGATGCAGCAACATGTCCTTTTGCCGGATCGCGGCGAACATATCGCCATCGTGATCCTGCACCCGTTCCGGCACCCGTGGCGTAAAGGACGGCCAAAGCAGGTCGGTACGTTGATCGGTCACCAAGTCCTTGAGATCGGCCAGCCCGATCATCCCCTCGATTTCGACTACCTCATCGGGTGTCACCTCAAGCTCTCGCATGATCGTGTCCCGCAGACCGTTCGGCGCCCCGGCGGAAATCTTGAGCCGGACCACCTGACCCCGGCGGCGGCGTTTGAGCGCGACCTCGAACTCGCGCACAAGGTCCTCGGCCTCTTCCTCCACTTCAAGGTCGCTGTCGCGCAAGACCCGAAAGTTGCAATGCGCCTGATAGGCATAGCCGGGAAAGAGATGTTCGAGATGGAGCAACACGACCTCTTCGAGAGGAATGACCCGCATCGCGTAGGATGGCGCGTCCAGAGCGATAAATCGGTCGATTTGTTGCGGGATGGGCAGCAGGGCCTGCAACGGGCTGTCATTCGATTTGCGCCTGAGTTGCAAGGCCAGCGAATAGCCGAGATTGGGAATGAAGGGGAAGGGATGGGCCGGATCGATGGCGAGCGGTGACAGAACTGGGAAAACGCGGCGAATGAAAATGTCATCGAGATAGGTGCGATCGGCTTCTGACAGACCATGCCGGTCGAGAATTGAGATCTGTTCCTGTTCCATCTCGCGGCGTAGTTCGTCGAGCACGTTTTGCTGCCGGGCCAGCAAGGCGCGCGCATTTTCGTCAATCAGAACGAGCTGTTCTGCCGGCGTCAGACCATCGGCCGCAGGGCTCGTGTTGCCCGCCTGCGCCAGCTCGCGCAGACCGGCTACGCGCACCGTGTAGAATTCGTCAAGATTTGTGGCCGAGATCGACAGGAACCGAAGTCTTTCCAGCAACGGGACCCGGAGGTTCTCCGCTTCTTCCAGAACGCGCCAGTTGAACCCGAGCCAGCTAAGCTCGCGATTAAAAAAACGGCTCGGGCTGTCTTTGCCCACCCCATCGATCTTGATGGCCTTCGGAAGCGGGGCTTTCAGAAAATCTGCAGGATTCATTTTGCGCCTTATCGGCTTGGCATGTAACGGAGAAATAACACTGTGCCGTCAGCCGGTTGTCTTGTCCAGCAGGTTACGCACAAAGGCGCGGGTTAAGGGGCGTTGGGCGGCCAGTGCCGCTTTATCGAGCCTGTCTACTATTGCATGGGCAGCGGCGAAGGATCGGTCGATGCGACGCACGAGGTAGGGTGCCAAATCCGGCGGGGGTAAAATCTGGCGATCCTGAAACAGTTTCGTGAGCACCGCCAGTAGCAGCGCGTCATCCGGAGCCTCAATGCTCACTGTAGGGGTAGCCTGCATCCGGCTGGCCAGATCGGGCAGGGCGAGCGCCCAAAGGCGAGGCGCACGGCGTGCGGTAAAGAGAAGACTTTGGCCTTCGGCGAGAGCCAGGTTATGCAGATGGAAAAGCGCCTCTTCGCCACGCGCATCGCCTGCGATTAGATCGCAGTTTTCAACGGCGACGGGGCGATGTGTCAGAGTTGGGATATCGGCATTTGTCAGCGCATCTGCCTCGATCACCTGCGCCCCGGACAGTTCCGCCCAGACCAGCGCAAGATGGGTTTTGCCGGATCCTTCAGGGGCGGCTAGAGCGAGTTTGCGCTCGGGCCAGTCCTGCCAACCTTCGATCATCGCAACCGCGGTCTCATTAGCGCTGGAGACGAAGAAATCATCGCGCCCCAGTGCCGAACGAACCGTAAGGGGAAAACTCAATTGTTCGGGCATCAGGCGGTTGTCGAGGGATCGTCGGCCTCGATCTCCGCCGATTGCTGGTCGAGGCCGCGATAGAGCTTGCTATCAAGGTAATTCCCAGCGGCAAACCGCACCAGAACCCCAATTGCCGCGGCCAGCGGGACGGCGACTAGCATGCCCACGAATCCAAAGAGCGCCCCGAACACAGACAGGGCAAAGAGCAACCAGACCGGATGCAGTCCCACCGATGAGCCAACGAGCTTGGGCGTCAGGATGTTCCCCTCCACCATTTGACCCAGAACGAAGATCCCGGCCACCAGCCCGATCGAGAGCCAGTCGCCCCAAAACTGAAAGAGACCCAAGCCGATCGCCAGCGCGCCGCCAATGATAGCGCCCAGATAGGGAATGAACGTGACCAAACCGGCAAAGGCGCCCACGACGAGACCGAATTGTAGCCCCACCAGCATCAGCGCAATGGCATAGTAGCTGCCGAGCACCAAACAGACCGTGCCCATGCCGCGAATAAAACTCGCAATTGTCTGATCCATCTCTTTCGCGAGTTTACGGATGATCGGGGCATGATCGCGCGGCAGAAGCTTGTCGATCTCGGCCACCATCCGATCCCAATCGTAAAGCATATAGACCGCCACAACCGGCACAATCACCATAAGCACGATGATGTTCACCAAAGAGGCCGCCGAGGTGACCACCGTCTCGATGAATTGCGCGCCTTTATCCTGAATCGTCTCTCCGATTGAAATAAGAGAACGCCGGAGGGTGGAGTCCTCGTTCACGAGGTCGGGAAATCGCTCTGTCAGGAAGACCTGGAGTTGCGCCGCTGCTTCGGGCGCGACCTGGAACAAATTGATCGCCTGTTCGATGAGCGTCGGGATCACCAGCAGGATGGCCAAAACGAAAACGATCGTTGTGCCCACCGCAATGATTGCAACGGATAAAGCGCGGGAAAGCCCCTTGCGTTCCAGCCAGTCCGCCACTGGATCAAGCAAGTAGGCAATGGCGCCGCCAAGCACGAAGGGCAGGATCTGATCGCCCAGAAACCACAGCACGATGACCAGGATTGCCGCCGCAATTCCCCAGTATTTCAGCTGTGTTCTGACCGGAAGCGCCATGACCGTTCCTTACGAGGCTTGCTTTCTCTTCGCCCAGCACGCGCCTACTTGCAAGAGCCTTACCATCGGCGCTTGTCTGCGTCACCGCAAAGCCCTAAACCGGCGCGACATCGCGTATCGCGGGGGATCTATCCATGCGTCTGAGCCAATACTTCTTGCCGGTTCTGAAGGAAACGCCATCGGAGGCGCAGATTGCCAGCCACCGGCTGATGCTTCGCGCGGGCATGATCAAACAGGCCAGCGCAGGGATTTATTCGTGGTTGCCCCTCGGGTTCAAAGTGTTGCGCCGGATCGAACAGATCGTGCACGAGGAACAGATCCGCGCAGGCCATATCCCGATGCTGATGCCCACGATCCAATCCGCTGATCTCTGGCGCGAAAGTGGCCGGTACGACGA
>JBCCNY010000179.1:0-6602 GCA_039025595.1 Pseudomonadota bacterium
AGACTTGAGGGCCCGGTACTTTCGTGTGCCACGGATGTTCTTGCCCCGATTGGGATCAGAGTAATTCCGGCGGAACTTCTTCAATGCGAAGCCCTCGGGGCAGATGTATTGATCGTTAGCCTCGTCATATTCAAACTCAAAACGGGTCCATGCGCCGTCTTTGCGGTTCGAATGATCTATCACAGGGATGAATGGGATGATCCCTCGCTTCTTGACCAGCCAGCCCAGGTTATGGCTGGCGCCGTATGCTGTGTCCGCAGCGAGCCAGTCCGGTTTGACCCCAAATCGTTGCTCTGTGCGGTCCAGCATTGTCTGCGAGGCGCCCACCTCGGCCTGCCGTATTGCCCGTGTGGCTTCAACATCCATGATGACTGAGCTTTTCGTGTCGATCAGATAGCTCGTGGCATAGGCGAAGTATGGGCGGCTCGATGCCAGAGACACGCGCATTGCCGCCAGAATACGCCGTGCAGGCTATGCTGAGCATCCGCATTAATTCACCGTAAGAGCCGCTTCAGCCCGTGGTGGGACAACGGAGCTTGCCAAAATCGTGAACGGACACGGCGACTGGACGTTCTACGGTCACGCAGCGCCCTCAGGGCAGGGTCTGGCCAGTTGGTACATCATCGACCTTCGCGCTTTCCGGGCCGACCTCATCTGCCACATTCAGGACGGCTATCCCCTCCGCTTCGGCGACGAGCTGAATGTGGACGGCACCGCTTCCGGCGGTTCGATATTCGGTCGTCTCCCGCCGAGCCAAGGTTGGTGGTGGCGAGCGGGTGACCCGCCTCCACGGTTCACACGAAATCATCCGGCGGCGGATACACGTTCGCCCGATCATCTGCGAGCTTCAGCAGGGCGTCATCGAGGCAGACAGCCCTTACCTAGCCGCTGGCAATGTCGGGCTGATTGGGATCGTCGGATATGCAAAAGGTGAAGTAGGGCGTGCTGCACGGTGGCAGAACGTGGTTAAGTGGGGGTTAATGGGGTTGTATCGCAAAACCACTAGCGGCATGATTGAATTTCATTTTCGAAAATACCGATTAAGGAGATTACTATGGAAGAAACTGTAACGGTCTCACTCGATATTGCTGGGTTTTACTTTCTTGCAGAGAATGTCGAGGTGACCAAAGGGGCAACCGTAAAAGACCTAATGAAAGTCGTGAGCGAAAAGAAGCTGGGAACAAACGGCGCGACACTCAATTTTGATACTGAAATTATTGAGGGAAAAGAGTTCTTGGACTCAATTTCAATCGAGCATAACGATAAATCAGCTATATCCAGACAATCAGACGACCGCGTGTATCCCGCTGGGGTTTACGCCTCAGCAGACGAAAAAATCATTCTAGGAGCGGAGGGTTTAAGGTCACCGCTTTTGGCATCATCGCGCAACGCCACAGGTGTATTGGCTTGGCAATATTATGTTTACGACAGTAGTGGCGTGGACCTTAATCGTAAGTTTGGACCTCGCCGCGTTGTCCCATTCTCGGAACCATTTACTGTAAAAGAAGACGGCGAAGATGAAGTGGATCGCGGCCTTGAAGCCGGAGACACTGTAGTTTGGAGGCTCGTGCAAATCAGAACCCGACCGGACGGCGGCGTACGACCTCAGACCAGTGCCGAGTCTAGCGCAGTTTCTTGAACAAACGCTGGTCTGGGTGCCTTTCTTGTAGCCGGACCAGCCTATTTTATCGTGCCAACGTCTGCTGCCCGTTGTGGAGAGTTAACCCATTTCGGCGGTTCGGGGTGTGTTTTGAGTAATGGTGCTCTATCCAAATTCCGAGGTATTTCCGCGTTTGTCTGGCGCGACAGAATTGGTGAAATAAAAAATACTAAATAAAAACAACGGTTTATTCATTTAATTTGGTGGAGCCTAGGGGGATCGAACCCCTGACCTCTTGCATGCCATGCAAGCGCTCTCCCAGCTGAGCTAAGGCCCCAAAATCGCCCCTCGGTCTACGGGAGGCGTTAGATCGGATCAAGGCGTTTTCACCCGTCGTCCTCTTCCTGAGCAACATCGGCAATATCATCGAGCGAGACACTATCGTCGTCGTCGTCTTCCTCGAGAACATCATCGCCGAGATCGACATCCATATCCACGTCATCCTCCTCGTCGAGGATCTCTTCATCCGTCTCTGCGGCTTTCATTTTCTTCGTTTCCGCGTCCTCAGGATCGGCTGCAATTGACCGGGTTTTTCCGGTATGCAGTTCAACAATCTCGCCCGTATAGGGACTAACGATGGGATCCTTGTTCAGGTCGTAGAAACGCTTGCCGGTCGTGGGGCAAACGCGCTTTAACCCCCATTCTTCTTTGGGCATCAGAGTTTCCTTAATGGCTTACTTGCGAGCGTGGCACGTCCCCTGCCATAAGTGACTGACACTGTCAAAGCCTGAAACGCGCTCCGTCTCGTTCTGGCGCCCTATGCTGGTTGGAATAGAGAAACAAATGAGCCAACGCACACTTCCCGGTGACCCCCCAGTGGAATTGATTCTGCGTCGCTCGACCCGGGCGAGACGTATTTCGCTACGCGTGTCTGGTCTAGATGGTAAGGTGACGCTCACCTTGCCAAAGGGCGCCTCCGAGCGTCAGGCGATGCAGTTTGCGCGAACCAAAAGTGACTGGTTGAGGGCGCAGCTTCACCGTCAAACCCCACCGTCAGGGGTTCGTCCGGGAACCGCATTGCCGATTGAAGGCAGGCAGACACTTGTATCTGTCGCAGAGCAGGGACGCATTACACATGTTGATGACACGCTGATCGTCCCGGGTCCGGCCTCAACGCTCCCAGCGAGAATAGAAGGATGGCTCAAAACCCGCGCCCGGGACCGGCTGGTCGCTGCATCCGATCGCTTTGCGAGTTCTATAGGCCACTCATACTCCCGGATCACCTTGCGCGATACACGGTCGCGTTGGGGGTCATGTTCTGTTGAGGGGCGGCTGATGTATTCCTGGCGGCTCATTCTCGCCCCGCCTGACGTTCTGGAGTATGTTGCGGCACATGAGGTAGCCCACCTCGCGGAGATGAACCACTCTCCGGCGTTCTGGGCCAATGTGGCCGTGCTTATGCCCAGCTACCAAGCACCACGTCAGTGGCTGCGAGACAATGGGGCTGAGCTTCATCGCTATCGGTTTCGCGACTAGTACACCAAAGCGATTGACCGTTTACTGATTTGTGATCACAAATGGGGTATGAACACAGTGCCACGCCATGCCGTCTACGCGGCACCAGCAACAGGTGCGCCATCTGGCGGCGCAGCTCATGAGCGAGTGTATCGTGGCCTCAGGGGTCGCATCATGCATGGCGAACTCGGACCGGGTCAGACGCTCACGTTGCGCGGTGTGGCCGCAGAATTCGATGTATCAATGACGCCCGCCCGCGAAGCGATAAGGCGGCTGTCCGCAGAGGGCGCATTGAGCGTCTCCAGTTCTGGCCGGGTCAGCGCACCGGAATTAACTGCTGACCGGATCGAGGAACTGGCTGCGTTGCGGTCCTTGATAGAAGTCGAATTGTCCAGCCGCGCATTGCCGCGCGCTCACATGGCTCTGATCGAGCGTTTATACACGATCAACAATCGGATTTCAGAACAGATCGCGAAACATGATGCGGTCGGCTACATCCGTGCCAATCTGGAATTCCACCGCACCCTTTATCTAAGAGCACAGGCGCCAGCCATGCTCGCCATGGCGGAAACGGTCTGGCTGCAACTGGGCCCAACGATGCGCGCAAGATATGGAAAGCTTCAAAGTAAAGAAGCGCCCCGCTACCATCGCCTCATTATGTCGGCTCTCAAGGCCGGAGACGAGCCCGGCCTGCGCTTGGCGGTTCGTTCAGATGTCACGCAAGGTCTGAAAGTGTTGCTCGCTTAGCCCAGAGGACCGAGTGCGACACCTCGTCAGACGGATCTAGAACGTGGGTTTGATCAGTCTATGTTCCGGAAATGTCTACGCCAGAGGCCAGCCCACTCCAACGCCTGCTTTCACTGGCAGTCGGTTCGTTGCGTCCCCCCTCTGGACGCAGAAGGATTTTCGTTGCGTTAGCCTACGGCATAACGTGCCACGCGCTTTTTGGCACCGCCGTTCTCGCGATGATCGTGGCGATGTTTTTCGGAATGAGCGAAAGCTTGGGAGCCCTGACCGCGCCGTGGAGCTATGTGGCCAATGCAGCGCTGATTTTGCAGTTTCCGTTGACTCACTCGTTTTTGTTGGGTGCGCGCGGATCGCGCATTCTCTCGCACCTTGCTCCCAAAGAGCATGGTCGCACCCTCTCGACGACGACCTATGCGACCGTCGCCTCCTTGCAGCTATTGTTGCTCTTTGCCCTCTGGACACCCTCAGGTGTTGTTTGGTGGCGCGCTGAGGGTACTTTGTTTTGGCTGGTCTGCACGGCCTACGCGATGTCGTGGCTCTTGCTGATCAAAGCGAGTTACGACGCGGGCGCCGAAGTGCAATCCGGTGCCTTGGGGTGGATGTCGCTCATGCAAAAGATCAAACCGGTCTTCCCGGGTATGCCAACGACAGGCTTGTTTCGGTTTATTCGTCAACCGATCTATCTGTCCTTTGCGCTGACGCTTTGGACCGTACCAGTCTGGACGCCGGACCAAATGATGTTGGCTGTGTCTTTGACCGCCTATTGCCTACTTGCTCCGCGACGCAAGGAACGCCGGTTTGAGCGGCTCTACGGCGAACGGTTTGAGGCGTACCGAAGAAAGACGCCCTACATGATCCCGCGTTGGCACAGGGCAACCGGAAGGCGCGAGACACCGGCTGAATGATTGTTACAAGCAGAAACAAGCAAGAGATCTATGACGACGCCGCATCAAGCTGGTGGTCGGATAACATCCGTTGGGTCAGGACATTGAAGAACCTTGTGCCGGCGAGGTTTAGCTTTTTCGATCGCTTCGCCGATTGGTCTGGAAAAGACGTCCTCGATCTGGGATGCGCTGGCGGTTTTATGGCAGAGGCGCTGGCGGAACGCGGCGCGCGCGTCACAGGGATCGACCCGGCGGCAGAAGCGCTTGCGGTAGCCAAGTCGCACGCACGGGCTATGGGTCTCGAAATCCGATATGACGCAGGGGTGGGCGAGGCACTGCCTTATAATCATGCCAGTTTTGATCATGTGATCTGTGTCGATGTTCTGGAGCATGTGAGCGATCTGACCAAAGTATTGGCGGAGATTACCCGTGTGCTGCGACCCGGCGGACTTTTCCTGTATGACACGATAAACCGAAACACCATCGCGCGCTTGGCCACGATCACGATAGCTGAAGACAGTCTTGGGCTTTTGCCAAAAGGCACGCATGACCCTGCACTTTTCATTAAACCTTCCGAACTGATTCGGGGCATGGAAGACGCCGGGTTGGTGACTGGACCAATGGCCGGGCTTGGACCACGTGGCGTGACCCGGCGCGGTGACTTCACCTTTGGCACGCTACCGCTGAAAACCGTGATCTATGCAGGTTTAGCGCGCAAGCCTAGCCTCGACCTGAAAGGCAACATATGACCGAGATCGCTCTCTTGATGACCGCACTGCTTTTTGGAGGCATGGTTCTCTATTCCTTTGGTTTTGCGGCTTTCGTATTCAATGCGCTTCCCGCCGACACAGCCGGTCCGCTCATTCGAAAAGCGTTTCCGCATTTCTACCTATTTGTTCTGGGAAGTGCGGCTGTTGCTGGAGGCTTAGCCGCGTTTATAGATGCCATGTCCGCAGCCATTCTTGCTGCGATTGTCGTGACGACGATTTACGCCCGCCAAAGCCTGATGCCCGCGATTAACAACGCAACCGACTCAGGCAACAAGTCGCGTTTCAAAATGCTGCATGGTTTGTCTGTCGTGATCACTCTTACGCATATCGTCGCCACAGCCTGGGTTTTGCTGCGGCTCGCCTGATGAGACACTGATCCCAAGATCAGGCGGCCAAGCCTTGCGACCCGAGTTGAAGGAACTTTTCGCGGCGCGCCGTGCGTAGTGCGTCGGGCGTTTGCTGTTCCAATTCTGCCAGCATACTTGCAACCGATGCGCCAACGGCTGCGATCGTGCTTTCCCTGTCGCGATGTGCCCCTCCCACCGGTTCGTCGATCACCCGGTCGGCGACGCCTAAGCCCATAAGGTCTTGAGCCGTAAGGCGCAACGCGTCCGCGGCCTCGCGCATTTTCTCAACATCCTTCCACAAAATAGATGCACAACCTTCAGGGCTGATCACCGAGTAAACGGAATGCTCGAGCATTGCGAGCTTGTTGGCCGAGGCAAAAGCAACCGCGCCGCCCGATCCGCCCTCACCGATGATGACACTGACCAGAGGCACCTTCAGCGACAGGCATTTCTCCGTGGATCGTGCGATTGCCTCGCTCTGCCCACGCTCTTCTGCACCTTTGCCCGGATAAGCACCGGGCGTGTCGACGAGGGTAATCACAGGAAGTCCAAAGCGGTCCGCCATATCCATCAGCCGGATCGCCTTGCGATATCCCTCGGGGCGCGCCATGCCGAAATTCCGCTCGATCCGGCTTTTGGTGTCATTTCCCTTTTCATGACCGATCACCATGACAGGCTGGTCGCCGAAACGCGCCAAGCCGCCCATGACTGAATGATCGTCTGCAAAATTGCGATCGCC
>JBCCNY010000180.1:0-6587 GCA_039025595.1 Pseudomonadota bacterium
CTTTCTGTGCTTCGCGAGGCCGGAGAAACCCGGCTTGCCTCGTTCTGGCCTTACGTGCTCGGCGGTGGAGCGGAGATGAGCCCGGACGTGGCGCAGACCTACTCGAACCTGATGGCCGATAGCCAGCTTTTGGTGGCGCGCGACACACTGACCATGCTGCCCTTGCGGGGCACCGTGAACGTCCTCGATGTGGGCGGCGGCTCAGGCGTTTTTCTCAGTGAGGTGCTTCGGCGAAACGTGCGGGCGCGTGGCATGCTCTTTGATCTTCCGCAGGTTATGCAAGGGGCAAAGTCACGCCTGGAGGCGGCAGGTCTGGGTGAGCGAGTTTCTCTGCATCCGGGCAGTTTCCGAGAGGGAGACTTGCCTGATGGGGCGGATGTGATCACTTTGATCCGCGTTCTCTATGATCATAGCGATGAGACTGTGCTGGAATTGCTGCGAAAGGTCTACGCATCGCTCCCTCCCGGCGGTCGGCTGATCGTCTCGGAGCCGATGTCGGGCGGAGGACGACCCGCAAGGGCAGGCGACGTCTATTTCGCGTTTTACACGATGGCGATGGGCACCGGTCAGGTGCGATCGGCCACCGAGATTGCGCGCTTGTGCATGTCCGTTGGGTTCAAGGATGTGCGTGTGCCCTCACCGCCGCGCGCCTTCATCACTTCGGCTCTCTCTTGCGTCAAGCCGGTGTGACAGCTCCCCATTTATGGAGCAGAATAGTGTAAAGTTAGCTTGACAGTTTACCTTGCATATCTAAACTTACAGTAGGCTTTCGCGCCAATTACCCCCCGCCAGACGGGGACAGGGGAGCATCATGCGACTGCAAACACGTGCTGTGTATCTGAAGGGTCCGCGGGATCTGGATTTGACGGTTCTGCCTCTCAAAGAGCCGAGCCCCAAAGATCTGGTCGTTGAGATCACGTATTCAGGTATTTCCACAGGCACGGAAAAGCTCTTCTGGACAGGACAAATGCCACCCTTTCCGGGCTCTGGCTGGCCTCTTGTGCCGGGCTACGAGGCGACCGGAGAGGTCGTCGAGGCGGGTGCAGAGACAGGGTTCAAGCCCGGTGAGCAAGTTTTCGTGCCAGGTGCGAATTGTTTCGAGGGCGCCTATGCGCTTTTCGGTGGTGCGGCCGAACGGATCGTCACAGCTGCGGATCGGGTCGTGCGCATCGATTCGGGCGCGCAGGGCGAAGGGGCGCTTTTGGCGCTGGCCGCCACGGCCTGGCATGCGATGGCGGGCCCGGGCAAAGCGCTCCCCGATCTGATCGTGGGTCACGGTGTGCTGGGCCGATTGCTCGCGAGGTTGGCTCTGGCCACGGGCAAAACCTCGCCTACCGTGTGGGAAACGAACCCAGCGCGTCGCGCCGGTGGCGACAGCTACGACGTCATCTCGCCCGACGAGGACCCGCGTCGTGATTACGGCACGATCTATGATGCTTCGGGCAATGTTGAGGCGCTGGATCAGATGATCGGGCGTCTGGCGCGCGGCGGTGAACTCGTTCTTGCTGGCTTTTACCCCGATGGCGTGCGCTTCGCCTTTCCGCCCGCCTTCATGCGCGAGGCGCGTTTGCGCATCGCTGCCGAATGGGCTCCCGAGGATCTGCGCTATGTGCGCGATCTCGTGCGCGACGGCGCGCTGAGCCTCGACGGGTTGATCTCTCACACGCGCCCCGCCAGCGAGGCCAAAGAGGCTTATGCGCAGGCATTCAACTCCCCTGACTGCTTGAAAATGATGTTGTCTTGGAGGGACGCAGCATGAAAGACGATGTGCCCAAGCTGAAGGATTTCGACCAGCGGTTGCGCGACGAGGCGCATGAGGACCTGGCCGATCTCGTGACAGAAGAACCCACCAAGAAGACGCAGATTATCGCGATCTATGGCAAGGGCGGGATCGGGAAGAGTTTCACGCTGGCCAATCTCAGCCACATGATGGCCGAGCAGGGTAAACGTGTTCTTCTCATCGGATGCGATCCGAAATCGGATACGACATCGCTGCTCTTCGGCGGCAAGGCCTGCCCGACGATCATCGAAACCTCTACAAAAAAGGGTCTCTCTGGCGAACAGGTCAAGATCGGCGATGTTTGTTTCAAGCGCGGCGGTGTTTTCGCGATGGAGCTGGGCGGACCTGAAGTGGGCCGTGGTTGCGGTGGCCGTGGGATCATCCACGGGTTTGAGCTGCTCGAGAAGCTTGGCTTTCATGATTGGGATTTTGACTACGTCTTGCTCGATTTTCTCGGCGACGTGGTCTGCGGCGGCTTTGGCCTGCCGATTGCGCGCGACATGGCGCAAAAGGTCATTCTGGTGGGTTCGAACGACCTTCAGAGTCTCTACGTGGCCAACAATGTCTGCTCCGCCGTGGAGTATTTCCGCAAGCTCGGCGGCAATGTTGGTGTCGCGGGCCTCGTGGTGAACAAGGACGACAATTCGGGCGAAGCGCAGGCTTTCGCCGAGGCGGCAAAAATCCCGGTTCTGGCATCAATCCCGCAGGACGACGATCTTCGCAAAAAGTCGGCCAATTACCAGATTGTTGGCACCTCGAAGAGCCAATGGGGTGATCTCTTTGCCGGGCTGGCCGAGGAAGTGGCCGTGGCCCCGCCGGTGCGCCCGACACCGCTTAGTCAAGATGGTTTGCTGGAGCTTTTTGATGGCTCTGAAACCGGGGCAGGCGTGACGCTGGAGCCCGCCACGGATGAGGATATGCGCGGCAAGAATGCCAAACCACGCGAAAGCCTGGAGGTGATCTATGACGACGCATGATTTCGCCCGGCTGGTCGAGGAACTTATGGCGCGCAGAAAGGCGCGCAGGCTGATCGCAGGGGCCAGGTACGAGCAAATCCTGCGTTTGTTGGAGGATATCCATGCAGCACCGAATGCTGGGTATGGCGACCAATGAAAGACGAAGTCACATATGATAGCGCGGCTGAGGCCGACGTTATTCGGGGCAAGCCGCGGGAAGCGGCACCTGAGCTGAACGATACGCCGGGGATGGGGTGCCATTCCCGGCGCGAACTGGACGTGGCCGCGCGTCAGGCTGGGCAAGCCGGGCTACTGGAGCAATATGCGCGCGACTACCCGCAGGGCCCGCACGACAAGCCGCAAAGCATGTGTCCCGCTTTTGGCAGCTTGCGTGTGGGCCTGCGGATGAAACGGGTGGCCACGATCCTGTCGGGCTCGGCCTGTTGCGTTTATGGGCTTACATTCGTGAGCCACTTTTACGGCGCGCGACGGTCTGTGGGCTATGTGCCGTTCAATTCCGAGACGCTGGTCACCGGCAAGCTCTTTGAGGATATCCGCGAGGCGGTGCACGATTTGGCCGATCCGGATCGGTTTGACGCTATCGTCGTAACCAATCTTTGCGTGCCAACGGCTTCGGGCGTGCCGCTGCGTTTGTTACCCGATGAAATTGACGGAGTGCGGGTCGTAGGGATCGACGTGCCGGGCTTTGGTGTGCCGACCCATGCCGAAGCCAAAGACGTGCTATCGGGTGCGATGCTGGCCTATGCCCGTTCCGAGATTGAAGCCGGGCCGGTGGCGGCGCCGGTCGGAGGGAAGTCCGACCGCCCGACCGTGACCATGCTGGGCGAGATGTTTCCCGCCGACCCGATGATCATTGGACAAATGCTGGCGCCTTTGGGACTTGCCGCCGGCCCGGTTGTGCCGGTGCGCGAATGGCGCGAACTCTATGCCGCGCTGGATTGCGGCGCGGTTTCGGCCATTCATCCATTCTATACTGCCGCGGTTCGCGAGTTTGAGCATGCGGGCAAGCCGATTATCGGAAGCGCGCCCGTGGGTCTCGAAGGCACGGCCAATTGGCTGGAGGCGATCGGGGCGAGTTTTGGCGTGGCGCGCGACAAGATCGATGGCGCCAAAAATGCCTTTTTGCCCGCTATAAAGGGGGCCTTGGGGGCCAAGCCCATCAACGGAACGATCACTCTGTCGGGCTATGAAGGCAGCGAGTTGCTGGTTGCGCGCCTTCTGATCGAAAGCGGCGCGGATGTACCTTATGTGGGCACAGCCTGCGCCAAGTCTGCCTGGTCTGAGGGCGATGCGGCCTGGCTGGAGTCGCGAGGCGTGACAGTGAAGTTTCGCGCCTCGTTGGAGGATGATTGTTCCGCCGTGGAGGCAATCAAACCCGATCTGGCGATTGGAACGACGCCGGTGGTGCAGAAAGCCAAAGAGCTTCCGATCCCCGCGCTCTACTACACCAACCTCATTTCCGCGCGTCCTTTGATGGGTCCGGCCGGCGCAGGAAGCCTCGCCGAGGTCATCAATGCTGCCATGTCCAACAAGAGCCGTATGGAGCATATGCGCGCCTTTTTTGAAGGCGTCGGCGAAAAGGATACCGCGGGTGTTTGGGAAGGCGCGCCGAACGTGCGCGAGGACTTCCGAGCGCTCAACCTGAAAAAGATTGAAAAGAAGGCGCGTGCTGCCAAGGCCGCGGAGATGATATGAGGAGGATTTTGCAAGCAAAATCCCCTCGGTGGGCGGAAGCGATTGGCATTGCCAATTGCGTGCCCACGCCTTGGAGCATCTGCATGCCTAGCGACAAGTCAGCCGCTCGCGCCGCGGTGATTGGCGAGGGGCCAGCCCCTCGCGCACCCCGGGGTACTTTCGGCAAGAAGAAATGCCGGGCGGGAGGCGTGTCATGCTGATCCAGGATCATGATCGCGCAGGCGGCTATTGGGGGGCGATCTATGCCTTTTGCGCCGTCAAGGGGCTTCAGGTTGTCATTGATGGTCCGGTTGGATGCGAAAACCTGCCGGTGACCTCGGTGTTGCATTACACCGATGCTTTGCCGCCGCATGAGTTACCCATTGTTGTGACTGGCCTGGGCGAAGAGGAACTGGGTCGCGAGGGCACCGAGGGCGCGATGAAGCGCGCTTGGGGGACGCTTGACCCGGCGCTGCCTGCCGTGGTTGTCACCGGTTCCATTGCCGAGATGATTGGCGGCGGTGTCACGCCCCAAGGCACGAATATCCAGCGTTTTTTGCCGCGCACGATCGATGAGGATCAGTGGGAATGCGCCGATCGCGCCATGACCTGGGTCTTCACCGAGTTTGGGATGACCAAGGGGCGTCTGCCGCGGGAGAAAAAGCGCGCAGAAGACGCCAAACCACGCGTGAACATACTCGGTCCGATGTATGGCACGTTCAATATGCCATCGGATTTGCACGAAATTCGTCGTCTGGTGGAAGGCATCGGCGCTGAGGTCAACATGGTCATGCCGCTCGGCGCGCACGTGGCGGAGATGCGCGACCTGGTGAATGCCGACGTCAACATCTGCCTCTACCGAGAGTTTGGGCGCGGACTTTGCGAGGTATTGGAGAAGCCGTATCTGCAGGCTCCCATCGGTGTTGAGAGCACCACTAAGTTCTTGCGCAAATTGGGCGAGTTGTTGGAGCTCGACCCGGAACCGTTCATTGCACAGGAGAAGCACTCGACGATCAAGCCGGTCTGGGATCTCTGGCGTTCAGTGACCCAGGATTTCTTTGCCACGGCTAGTTTTGGCATCGTGGCCAATGAGACCTATGCCAGAGGTATCCGGTTGTTTCTGGAGCAGGACCTTGGCCTGCCTTGCGCCTTTGCCGTGGCACGCTGCGCGGGACGCAAAACCGACAACGAAGAAGTGCGCGCCTTGGTGAAGCGGCATCGCCCGCTCATCCTGATGGGTTCGATCAACGAAAAGATGTACCTGGCTGAGCTGTCGGCGGGACATGGGCCGAAGCCTGCCTTTATTCCGGCGAGTTTCCCAGGTGCTGCGATCCGCCGAGCCACGGGAACGCCTTTCATGGGCTATGCCGGGGCCACCTATCTGTTGCAGGAGATCTGTAATGGGCTCTTTGATGCGCTGTTTCATATCCTGCCGCTGGGGAGCGAGATGGATGCGACGGCTGCAACGCCGACCCCATTGCGGCGGGATTTCCCTTGGGATGAAGACGCACAAAAAGAACTCGACCGGATCGTCGCAGCACACCCGATTCTGACCCGTATTTCTGCCGCAAAGACACTGCGTGACGCCGCCGAAGAAGCCGCGCTCCGCAAGGGTCACGAGCGCGTTGTAATTGAAACCGTAAAGACCGTCTCGCCCGATCTGGCTGCCAGCCCAGCGTCGCCCGAGCCTGCCAGCGACGACGAGACCTGAAAGGAGGAAAAACCCTATGACCGATATCACATCCGACCCGCCGCGTCGCAGCACGCACGCGCGCAAGCGCACAGCCGAATTCTGGTGTTACTTCGTGTTGATCTTCTTTGGTGCGCTTCCGTTCGCCTCGGTGGCCTGGGTGATCGACATCTTCCGTATGCAGAGCCTCAATATCCGCGGTCCGATGGCCCGCGCCTGGTCCGAGGCCGATCGCATCACTACTGTGATTTTCTCGGCCGGCGCTTGAGCGTCCGATCGGGATCCGACCTGCCTGTCCACGGGACACGCAGAACCCCGGGCCGTGATGGTCCCGAGGAACCCAGCCGCGGGGGACGCGGTGTCAGCTTAACGTTCCGGAGGAAAGTTCATGGCTGATAATAGCGACCTGTCCTTCACAGGTCTAACCGACGAGCAAGCCCAGGAGCTGCATTCCGTATATCTAAGC
>JBCCNY010000181.1:0-6572 GCA_039025595.1 Pseudomonadota bacterium
GTTGATCGCCGACATCGCCTATTACTGGGAGCACAGGATTGCTCATCAGGTCCGGTTGCTCTGGACTCAACACGCTGTTCACCATTCGTCGCGTGACATGAACATGGTGACGGGTATTCGGTTCGGCCCGTTCGAAGGTCTGTGGTCGCTGATCATTCACCTACCCATGGCATTCATGGGCTTCGCGCCCGAAGCTATCGTCCTAGGTGTTGTCACTGTTTTGGCCTACCAGACTTGGCTTCACACCGAACTCATCGGCAAACTGGGTAAGTTGGAATGGGTGTTGAACACACCCTCGCACCACCGTGTTCACCATGGATGCGATGCCAAGTACCTCGATCGAAACTATGGTGGCATTCTGATTGTCTGGGACCGGCTCTGGGGCACGTTCCAAGCAGAACAAGAGACGCCACGCTATGGACTGGCTCGCGATTTCCATAGCCGCAACCCGGTGCGTGTTTGGTTTTCCGAGATACCCGCGCTGATCAAGGATCTGTCGCGCGCCAACAGCCTAAGCGACGCATTTGGATATCTGTTTCGCAAACTGGGATGGACACCCAAGAATGACTGATGCGGTATTCGGGCCCTCAGAACGCCTCTCACTGGCAACAATCATCTGGAGCTTTCCTGGCAGGATCGCCGCGACATGGAGCCTTGTGCTGGTCGAAACTGTCCTGTTCGCTTTGCTCCCTCTTCTGATAGGCTGGTCCATTGACGGTCTGCTCGCCGACGATTGGGAGGCATTCGCTTTTTTTGTGGTGGCGCTTGCGAGTCTGCTGGGCGTATCCATTGCGTGGCGGGTGTATGATACGCGCGCCTATGGGACAATTCGGGTTGAATTGGGCAAGGCGCTGGCGCGGCGCGGCGAAAGCCAGACCGTGTCTGTAGTGACGGCGCGCGTCGAGATGGGACGGGAACTTGTCGATTTTCTTGAAATCACAGCGCCTGAAACACTGGCAGCTTTTGTACAAGTCGCCGTCTCAATTCTGGTTTTATTCCTCTTTCATTCGACCTTGGCCATGTCTGCCGGTGGCGCGGCGATCGCTATCATATTGATCTACGCGGGCTTCGCAGGGCTTTTCTATAGCATCAATTCAGACCTGAACGCCCGGCGAGAACGTCAAGTGACAACACTGGAAAGTGGCAGCCTTCGCGCGGTATCTGCGCATTTTTTAGGATTGAAACGGGCCGAAATACGCTTGTCCGATGCCGAGAGTCTTGTCTACGGACTGATCTTCTTAGTCTTGCTCAGCATGCTTGCGTTCAATCTTTGGTTTGCCGCTGTCCAAAGCGGTGCATCGCCGGGGCAGATTTTTTCCATCGTTAGCTATTCCTACGAACTGGTTCAGGCCTCTGTGGTCTTGCCCGCGGCTTTGCAGGCTTTGACACGTTTAGAGGAAATCACCGTGCGGATTAACACCGCTCATTCGTCCTAGAACTGGACTTAAATCCCGGACCGCCACCCGATGACCAAGTGCTCTGAAATCCAGGTATAAGATAGCGCATCATTGACTGCGAGATTAGAAAGTCTTAATTGAGACATAACTGTCCCAAAATAGCGTGTGAACTATGCCGAGCCGCCAGAACATACTAAACGCCGCCGGAACCATTCTTGCCCGAAATCCTGGTGCTTCTGTAGCCGAGATCGCGGCGAAGGCTGGTGTCGGGCGGGCCACACTCTATCGTTTCTTTCCAACGCGGGATGACATGGTTCGAACGCTTGCTTTGGACTCGCTCAGGCAGATTGATGAAGCTACTCAAGCAGTTTCCTATGAAAGCCTCACCGCCGAACAGGCACTAGCCCAGATCGTCAAGATAATTGTACCGCTGGGCGACCGCTTTCGTTTTCTCGCCAATGAGCCTGCTGTTCTCAATGACCCGGAATTCAAGGCCGGTTCGGAGCGACAGAGCCTCGAACTGGCCGAACTCGTCGAAGCGATGAAGGCCGAGGGCAGCATGGATCAGGCGGTATCAACAGCTTGGGCCGTAGCGACGATCGAAGCATTGATCTATGCCGCATGGACGTCCGTTGACGACGGATCAGTTGCGCGCCGCGACGCTGCTGCACTGGCGTTCCGCACGATGATTAAAGGGCTTCAAGCGCAGGAAAGCGGACCGACCTCATCCGCAAAGACACGTGAAAAAACAGCCTGAGGAGCATTGATCGTGAATTCAAGCGGCAACTCTTCCGGATTTTGGGCAACGATAAAACACAACATCGGCCGTTTCCTTTTGATTACTATGGCGTTGGGGTTGCTCGGCGCCGTGTCTAATTATGTCTACACGTCAGAGTATCAATACGATGTGGTCGAAAACACCGCACCGCGCGCTGCGCCATGGGTCTCCGTGGAAACGGTGAACGTGACCAGCGAAGATGTCGAGATCTCTGCATTCGCAGAAGTGCGACCACGTTGGTCTGCCGAGCTGACGGCGGCTGTTTCAGGTCGCATTGTCCGCGTGAGCGACAATGCTCTGGTTGGCGAACCCGTTGAAAAGGGCACGACACTTGTTGAGATCGAGGATACCCGCTACGTCGCAGACGTGGCAGCAGCGAAGCTGGCGTTGCAGGAGGCCCAACTCTCGCTCTGGAGGGCTCAAAACGCTGTTGAGGTGGCTCGAAAAGAGTTTGCGCGCACGGACAGAACTGCACCCAACGATCTTGCGTTGAGGTTGCCGCAACTGAATATCGCAAAAATCTCAGTCGCGTCAGCCGAAGCAATGGTGAAGTCAGCTGAACAACAACTTGCTGATGCCACGATCGTCGCCCCGTTCTCCGGCTTCGTCACGGACCGCTTCGTGAGTGTTGGCCAAACAGTGAACCTGGGTGACCGCCTGGTGAAGATGGTCGACAATGAGCAGTTCGAATTGACGGTTGAACTCAGTCGCAAGGATTGGGCGTTGCTAAAGCAGCCTCTGGAGGGTCTCGAAGCGCGGATCGTTGACGAAACTGGCAAAACCAAAGCGACGGCTAAGATTCGTCAGGCCGGCGGATTTCTGGATGAGACAACCCGCCAGCACAAAGTGTTTCTGGACGTCGGTTCAGGCGAGGAGGCAAGCCTGTTGTCAGGGGATTTCGTCCGCGTGAAATTGCCTGGCATAACGGTTCCCATCGCCCTGAACATCCCGGCCTCGGCCCTGTCGCAAGAGGGCAAGGTTTGGCTTGTCGACACCGATAATCGGTTGAGACCATTCACGGCGAACGTCTTTTTTCGCTTTGAAGACCGCATCGTGATCGAGGGACCCGACAGTCTTGATACGCTTGACATCGCGGTCACGCCCCTGGCGTCTTTCTTGCCCGGCCAAGAAGTACAGACCTATGCTCATGGGAGTTGGTAGGTGATGTCACTTCCGGGCTGGTTTATTCGCAACCATGTTGCGGCGAACTTGTTGATGATCCTGATCGTCGGCATCGGCTTGATCACGACACTGTCGATCAGGATCGAGGGTTTCCCGCGAATGCCTCCCGACAGTGTTCAGATCACCACAACCTATCTGGGTGCATCTACAGCGCAGGTCGATGAGCTGGTGACCCGGAAAATCGAGCAAGCCGTTGAAGGGGTTGAGGGGGTTCGTGATGTTTCTTCGTACTCTGTGCCCGAGCTGTCCTATGTCGAGGTTCGCAAAGTCGGTGGCGCCGATCTGGAGGAGATCCTCGACAAAGTTCGGCTACGGCTAGACGCGATTGACGATTTCCCAATCGTTGCCCGTCGCCCGGTCATCGAAACAAATGGCTACGATTATCCGGCCCTCTACATCAATCTGCACGGCGATACTGACCCGATCGTTCTGCAAACACTCACTGAGCGGTTCAGGGAGAATCTTCTTGCCGAACCAGAGATCTCGCGACTGGAGATATGGGGCCTTCACTCGAGGGAAATGCGCATAGAGCTCGACCCGATCGTGCTGCAACAATTCGGTCTGACCATTTCGGATGTGGTTGACCAAGTTCGCTCGAGTTCCTTGAGCTTTCAAACTGGCACGTTGCGGACCGTGGGCGGGAACGTGGCCCTGAAGACCGACGACAAGGCCAAGTTTTCGACCGAGTTTGCCAAGATCCCGATCCTGGAGCAGGAAGATGGCACGTCCATCTTGCTGGGCGATGTGGCCAATGTCGTCGATACGATTGCCGAAGGTGATTACCTCTTTCGGTTCAACAACGCCCCGACCACCGGCATGGAGGTACTGGTCAGCCAGAAGGAAAGTGTTCTCGATATCTCAGAAGTGGCCCGTCAAGTGGCTCGCGACTTTGAGGCCCAGCTTCCACCAGGCGTCGAAATCTCTATTTGGGGCGATACCGCCGACTATATCTCCGACCGTTTGACATTGCTGGGAAAGAATGCCGTGCAAGGCTTGTTGCTGGTGCTTCTTGTGCTGGCGCTGTTTCTCGATCTGAGATTGGCGTTCTGGGTTGCGATGGGCATTCCCATTGCGGTCATGGGCGCGCTGGCCGTGTCAGGATCCGGCTGGGTCGATTACTCTCTGAACGATGTCACCACATTCGGACTGATCATCGCGCTCGGAATTCTGGTCGATGATGCGGTGGTTGTTGGGGAAAGCGTTTTCGAAGAAAGACAACACAATCCTGATCCCATCGCCGGCACCCAGGCCGGTGTGGAAAAAGTGGCCATGGCGACCGTCTTTGGCGTGCTGACCACGATCGCGGCTTTTTATCCTTTGCTGATGCTCGACAATCCGATGGGCAAAGTGATGGCCAGCTTTGCCGGAATCGTTATCTTCGCACTCGTATTCTCACTGATTGAAAGCAAGTTCATCCTTCCCGCCCATCTGGCATCGATCCGTCTGGATCGGTCGGCACGCAACTGGGTCGCGACGGGATGGTCGCGAGTGCAAGCCGCTGCGCAAAGCGCGTTGATGTGGTCCCGTGATATTGTTTTCAAACCGGTACTCCTGACGGCGATCCGCCATCGCTATGCGGCGCTTATCATGTTCGTTGCCGTCGGCTTGTACGGCCTGAGTTTCATCAGTCTTGGAAAGGTCAAGATGGTGTTCTTCCCCGATGTGCCGGGGCAAATCATTACGGTCAGTTTGGAAATGGATGCCCGTGCCCCGTTTCAATTGACCAAAGCGAATATGGAACGCGTTCAACGACTTGGTGAGACTTTAGGCGAAGAGTTGCGCCAAGAGCACGCGTTGCAGGAATCGCCGATCCGAACCATGTTTTTAAGCATCTCGAGCGCCTCGAGCGCACAGCTCTGGGCCGAGCTCATCCCTGTAGCCGACCGTCCCAACCTGGCAACGCTCGACATTATGAACGTGTGGCGCGACCGGACCGGCCAGCCTGAGGGAGCCACTGAGCTACGGTTCACGGCGACAGAGGATTGGGGCGGTGGCTTCCAGATCAATTTGCTGGGCAAAGACGTTGATCAATTGAAGGCGGCCAGCGAGTATCTGATTGAATTCCTTACCGAAATCGAAGGCGTCCACAATGTTCGGGAATCCCTTGCACCCGGCAGGCCGCAATTGGCGATTCGGGTAAAGCCCGAAGCCCGCCACCTCGGTTTTGATCCGGTGACCCTAGCCAGCCAGATCGGGAACGCCTTTGGCGGGGCGGAAGTCGATAAAATCCGGCGCGGCAGTGAGGAAGTGCGGGTGCTGGTACAAAATTCGGACACGGCCCGCGACACGTATGATGACCTGCTCGATAGCCGTGTGCGGAGCAAGTTCGGAGTTTGGATACCCTTTCGATCCGTCGCCGAAATCACGAGCGGATACGTGCCCGAAACCGTCTATCGAGAGAACGGAAAACTGGTGAACACCGTCTCGGCGTCAGTGAATCAATCTGTAGTGTCGCCGAATGATCTGGCCTGGGCGGTGAACTATTACTTCGTGCCAGACATGCTGGATTACTGGCCCGACACCGAGTTGGAGATGGCGGGGGAGGTGGAAGAATTCGGCGAAATTCAGGAGGGTATGACGCGAGCGTTGCTCTTGGCCACAGTGCTTATCTTCGTTCTGATGGCTGTGCCGCTTAAGTCCTATTGGCAACCGGTTTTGATCCTGGCGATCATACCCTTTGGCTGGGTTGGCGCCGCGATCGGGCATATGATCATGGGGCTCGACCTGTCTGTGCTCTCCTTCTTTGGAATGTTGGCCCTCAGCGGCGTTGTCATCAATGACAGCATCGTTCTCGTCACGCGCTACAATCAGGGCATTCGTGATGGGCTCGCCGTCAAAGAGGCGGTTATCAGCGCGGCAATCGGACGCTACCGGGCGATTTTCTTGACCACGGCCACGACGGTCATCGGGCTGACCCCGCTGATGATGGAAACATCAGAGCAAGCGCAGTATCTTATCCCGGCGGCTGTCTCACTCGCCTTCGGAGAGCTGTTTTCCACCATACTTATGTTAGTGTTCGTACCGCTATTGATCGTCATAACGGAGGATGTGAAGACGATCTTTCGCGGAGACCTAAACACCAGCACGCCTGCCGTGGCGCGCTAAAACAGTTACCTCTGCTATGAAGTTTCAATGATAGGCAAGATCTGGGTTGTTGGCGATCAAGCGTAAACCTGAACCATCCGGCGTTGTCGCAGGTTCAAAGGATCTGACCA
>JBCCNY010000182.1:0-6567 GCA_039025595.1 Pseudomonadota bacterium
GATCGCGCGTCAACCTCTGGATAAAACCTCCCGTTTCACGGACTGGTCGCGGCGCCCGCTGACCGACGCGCAAAAGAGCTATGCGTTGGCCGATGTGACACATCTGCGCGATATTTATGAATATCTCGACGCCAAGCTGACCGAGACAGGGCGCGCCCAATGGCTGGCCGAGGAAATGCAGCTTTTGACCGATCCCGAGACGTATATCACCCGGCCCGAAGACGCCTGGAAGCGGGTAAAGACACGCAATCCGTCAGGGCGGTTCCTGGCCATTGTGCGGGAACTCGCGCAGTTTCGCGAGGCCCATGCTCAGGCTCACAACCTACCGCGTAGTCGGGTTTTCAAGGATGACGCTCTGCTGGAACTGGCCTCGAGCAAACCCCAAACTCCGAAAGATCTCGGCCGATCGAGGCTCTTGTTGCGCGAGGCCCGCAAGGGCGAGATCGCCGATGGTATTTTAAAGGCCGTGGCAGGCGGGTTGGCCTGTTCTTCCGATGATATGCCAAAACCCGATCGCAGCCGAGACAACCTGCAAATCAATCCTGCGCTGGCTGACCTACTTCGCGTGTTGCTCAAAGCCAAGACAGAAGAATTCGGCGTGGCATCGAAACTGGTGGCAAGTGCAGCCGATCTGGATGCAATATCCGCCGGAGAGCGGGATGTGGCCGCGTTGCGCGGGTGGCGTCTGGATGTGTTTGGTCAAGACGCTCTTCGACTATGTGCCGGAGAGATCGCATTGTCGGCGGACGGCACAACCATCCGGACAATTGAGCTTAGCGAACTGGGTGCGACGCGGCTCAGGGGCTGACGCTTCGGGCATTGCGTGCGGCGACAATGCGAATTTCACGCACATCTGTCAGATCCGCGTTGCTGATGAAAGCGGCCGCGTTAACGCGCCGTGTGGTTTCCGTACCGCGTCCGAAATCCGCAGGTTGCAGAGCATTCAAAGTGTATTCCAGCACACCATCGACGGGGCCATCTTTGTTCACGCGCAGCAGTCGGACGTCAAATGCGCCTTCGCGGATCGGTTCGCCGGCGACCTTCACAATGACGCCTGTCGGTAACGGCTCGATACCGACATCTGTGATCTGATCGACAAGCGTTCCTTCATAGACGACCTCGCGTCGACGGTTGAAGAGCCCACCGCTCCGTGTCGTTGTCACATTGCGACGCACCAACACATCCGCCGTTTCGTCCTCAATAAGCGGGTTTCCGGTCTGTCGATCGCTGGGATTGGTCGCCAAAGCGGTTGGCTCAGGCGAGGGTTGCGTGCCGCCGCCGCCAAACCAGTTACGGGGATTGGCGCCGGAATCCCGCCAGCCGCTACAGGAAGACAGGCTCAGCGTCGCGATCAGAAGAAAACAGATTTGTTTGCGCATACCCGCCACCCGTCTTGTTTCGCTCTGACCTAGCCGATCACGCCCGCGTTGAAAAGACGCAAGCCTCGTCTGGACGGCGGTTCGGGTTACACTTAGGTCTCGGGAAACGACGAATAGCGAGATCGACCGATGGCCAGTCCAGCCTTTGAAAGCATTGCCGAGGATTTTGAGTTTCTTGAGGAGTGGGAAGACCGCTATCGCTATGTCATCGAGCAGGGAAAGGCGATGAACCCACTTGATGAGGCGTTGAAGGTGCCGGCAACGAAGGTCGATGGATGTGCCAGTCAGGTCTGGCTGCACCCTAGGATCGAGGATGGTACATTTGCCTTTGACGGCGATAGCGACGCAATGATCGTTCGCGGGTTGATCGCGCTTTTGCGAGCGCTTTACAATGGCACACCGGTGACCCGTGTCGCGCAAGTGGACGCTGCGGCCGAGCTCGCGCGTCTGGGGTTGAATGACCACCTGTCGGCGCAGCGGTCGAATGGACTACGGGCGATGATCGAGCGTATCCGGGTGGTTGCTTCTCGAGCGGAAGGCGAGGCGCGCTAGCCCCTCTTGGTGTCTTGCTGCCTCTCACTGAAAAAGCGCGGCGGGTAGGCGTAAAAACGCGGCGCAAGCAGTATCTTTTATCGAATGTGCTGAACCATTTCTTAACGGCGCTGCTCATAAACTCTCGTTCGAGTGAGACGAGAGGCAAGGCTATGACATTCACGCCGATTGTCGCGGGAAGTGGATTGACCGCATACAATCTAATCGTGCAGACGCGCGAACGACAGCAGGCTGCGTTCAACGCCTCGCCTGCGCTTTCGCGCGATGTCGATGTGTTTCGACGCGATCTTGAAACGATCCGGTCAACCGATGATCTGCTGAACAATCGCAGTGCTCTGCGGGTCGCATTGGGGGCCTTTGGGCTCGAAGAAGACATCAACAACACCGCCTTTATCCGTCAGGTGCTGGACTCCGATCTGTCGGATGAGACGTCTTTCGCCAACCGGTTGCGCGATCAAAGGTATCTCGGGCTGGCGCGCAGTTTCGGATTTGCCAGCGCCGAGGGTCCGCAGATCGGCGCATCCAGCCTGTCGGGTGGATTGGCAGAGGTTCAGACGCCCGACGATCTGCTCGCGGATTCGCGAACGCTTCGCGCGACCTTGCAAACGTTTGGACTGGAAAGTGATCAAAACAACATCTTTTTTCTGCAGCGCGTGCTGGAATCCGATGTCAGTGATCCCACTTCATTTGCAAACCAGCTGAGCAATCCCGCTTATGCCGAACTGGCGGGTGCCTTTGATTTTGCCAATAGAAACAAAGCAGAAAACCGGGTGGTGGCGTTTATCGAGGCTGCGGAGGGCAAGCTAGATAACCTGCGGCTGCCCGAGCAGTTGTTGCGTGACGAGGCCTTGTTGCAAGCCTCGGTCGATCTCTTCGATCTGCCAAGCAATGATCCGGTTTTGCTGCAACGGGTGCTGAGTGCCGATCCAACAGATCCGAACTCGCTCGTGAATCAAATGCCCGACAAACGCTTTCTCGCGTTCTCTGAGGCCTTTCGCTTTGGCTGGCCGAATGTGAGCGCGATCACCGATCCCGATGAATTTCTCTCCAATACCGCTGTTCGAGACGAAACCCTTGATGCGTTCAACATCAGCGATCGTGGTGATGACTTTTTCCGCGATCTGTTGAATTCCGATCTGTCTGATCCTGCCTCCTTCGCCAATCAGTCGGGGAACGAGCCTTTTTTGCCCTTTGCGCAGGCGTTTCAGTCCGGATTGCCGCGGCAGCCGACCCCGGCTCAGAATTTTGTCGCGGCCATCTCGGGCGAGATTGACAGCATTCAAGGCCCATCGGATGTGGTGTTGAATTTCGATGTCCAGGACGTCACGCTTGATTTTTTTGGCGTCGGGCGAGGCAACAACACCGACAATCTGACCTTTTTACAAAGCGTTTTGGGGTCTGATCTGTCTGATCCCCAATCCGTAGCGGCGCTCAGCCCGGACAAACGCTACCTCGCTTTTGCCGAGGCCTTCGCCTTTAATCCCGGCGTGGCCGCGCAGCGCTATCCCGATGGTTTCGCCGACGTCATCATCAACCAGTATCAGAATCGACAGTTCGAGGTGGCTGTGGGTGAAAGCGACGTCAACATAAGACTTGCTCTGTCGCTTGACCGCGAGCTGACGGCAATCGGAAATCAGACCATCAGCAATGACGCTAAATGGTTCCAGATCCTGGGTTCGCCGCCCTTGCGGGAGGTGTTTCAGACCGCCTTAAACCTGCCAGCGGAATTTGCAAATGTGGATATCGACCAGCAGCTTGTTGATCTAAAGGCGCGGGCAGAACGCGCTTTTGGCACCGATGACGTCCGTCAATTGTCTCAGGCAGAGACGCTCGACGAAATCAGACGCCGTTTCCTCGCACTTTCGCAAATCAACGAGCAAATCGGCTCGGCAACCGCGCAGAGCGCGGCATTGGCGTTGCTGCAGAATGCAGGCGGCGGCGGAGGTCTGCTGGGCTAATTTTTTGCTGGGTTTTGCAGCTCCGGATATCAGTCGTATTTTGCCTTTCGGCTGTTACACTGCACGAAAAAACTTAAACCGTGTTGCCAAATGACTGGATGTACTCGGTCTGGCATGATCAATCGTGGGCTAGCGACCGCCGTTTTGGGGCTTTTTTCAAGACGGGAGACACTCCCGGCGCTTCTCGAGACGTTATCGGGAACAACAAGCGCGCGAGTGGTTCTACCGATTTGTGTTGGGCAGGTCTCGCTGGCTAGATCACGTTCCCGGCAGGGTCGGCAAATTCACAATGCGACCAGGCTCAAACCCGCTCGGCCAACGCTGATGCCAGATCGCCGTAGCCGGTAAAACGGTATTCATAGGTCAACCCGAGCCGCTCTGCGCAGTCCCGGGCCTTGGCAGCAAGCGACGGATCTTCAGTTTGAGCCTGGTATACCAGCTTTGTGTAATGCCCGAAATACATGTCGCGCAGTTCCGGGTGGCGGTCGAGTCCCATCGGTTTCCAGACGAAAGCATCGAATTGGCGGACCAGAAAATCAGTCAGATAAAAGGCTGTGATTTCATCTCGCGCGCTGAACGCATCATTGCCCTCGAAAAACGAATAGCAATGCGGCCCCGAGATCATTTCGACACCCATCGCATCGCAGGCCGCCTGCAACAGGCCGCCCGTGCCGCAATCGGCGTAGACGACGAAAATTCGATCGAATGCGCCGCGACGTTTTGCGACGGTCTGCTTCACAGCCTCGGTTATCTTGTCAGGATGGAGATGGTATTGCGCGGGCAGACATTGCAGCACCATATGGTCCCAACCATTCAAACGCTTCAGCGCCTCGATCTCTCGCGCCAAAGCGCCGCAGGCAATCAGCAGAACGCGACCTGCGGAAGAGCGCTCTATCGCCATTTGACCGAACAACCCATACTGGCGGTCTGATGTTCAGGGCCGCGGCCTGTCGTCCCGATCTGGCGCATCGCGTTCAACAGTTCGGGCACTCTGTCCGAGGCATCGCCCATTTTCGCATCATCGAGCCGTCCGCGATATTGCAGCCCGGCCATGGCATCCAGCCCGAAGAAATCGGGTGTGCAAACGGCGTCATAGGCGCGGGCGACACTCTGGTCCTCGTCAACAAGATAAGGGAATCCGAACCCATGTTTGCGCGCAAAGGCGTCCATTCGCTCGGGCGCGTCGTCCGGGTAGGACCTGTAGTCGTTGGACATGATCGCCAGCACGCCGAACCCTTCCGAGAGCAGCACATCGGCATCTGCTGCAAGCCTGTCCGCGATTGCTTTTACATAGGGGCAGTGATTGCAGATAAACGCGATCAAAAGCCCGTTGTTGCCCAGATGGTCGCGCATTCTGTGGCGCGTTCCGTCAGGTGTGGCCAACGTGAAATCGGGTGCGGGCCACCCATAATTGCAAACCGGTGTGTTAAGGGGCATATGCGCCTCCCTCGCGGATCCCGGCTGATCTTCGCTTGCCCGGATCAGCCTGCCATCTGGTTATGCTTACGCCCAACCAGTGTTTTCGCCGTCTCAACAGCGACCGCGGCGTCGCGACAATAGGCATCGGCACCGATCGCCTTTCCGAATTCTTCGTTCAGCGGCGCACCGCCCACCAGAACGATGTAATTATCGCGAATGCCTTGTTCGACCAGCGTATCGATCACGACCTTCATATACGGCATGGTCGTGGTCAACAGAGCCGACATGCCCAGAATATCCGGTTGTTCGGTTTCGATCGCTTCCAGATAGTTTTCAACCGGGTTGTTGATACCCAGATCGACCACTTCGAAGCCAGCCCCTTCCATCATCATCGAGACGAGGTTCTTGCCGATGTCGTGGATGTCGCCTTTGACGGTGCCGATCACCATTTTGCCCACGCGCGGCGCGCCGGTCTCGGCCAGCAATGGCTTGAGGATAAACATGCCTGCCTTCATCGCATTGGCAGCCAAAAGCACCTCGGGCACAAAGAGAATACCGTCGCGGAAATCCTTGCCAACGATGGTCATGCCCGCCACCAAAGCCTTGGTCAAAACGTCGTAAGGTTGCCACCCCCGTTCGAGAAGGATGTTCACGCCCTCTTCGATCTCTTCCTTGAGACCGTCATAGAGGTCGTCCCACATTTGCTGGGTCAGTTCCTCGTCGTCCAGTTCCGACAGGATGATATCGTCTTCTTCGTCGGACATTGGGCAATACTCCTTGCAATCAACACGGGGGGCGTGCCCGTGCGGCTTATGTAACCTTTCATACCATCGCGTCACGCGCTCTTTGCGAATTGCGACATCCACCCGATCATTGCCGACCTGCGGCGCAAAATCCACACCCTCAGGCTTGAAAAATCCTAATGATCAGATTGAGTTCGTTGCCAATGTTCTATTTTTGTTCTAATTTTGTTTATGCAATCTCAGGATCGATCCATTTCCCCGTATGATCGAGCGACGGGCCGTGCGGCGCACAGCAATCATGTCGGTCGATATGAGCGTCATAGCCGGACATTCGAGTCAGATGGCTGGGATCTTTGCGAAGACGCGCGTGTGCTGCGGACCCAAACCCGGATCGAGACACCACGTCGGATGATCACCTATAACAAATCGCCGGATCTTCCCTTCGACCGGTCGATCAACCCCTATCGCGGATGCGAACATGGCTGCATCTACTGTTTTGCGCGTCCGAGCCATGCC
>JBCCNY010000183.1:0-6557 GCA_039025595.1 Pseudomonadota bacterium
TTCAGACGCGCGAAACCAAACCGCGAGTAATATGGCAAATCGCCGACCAGCATCGCTCTGGCCCAACCCGCAGCGCGCGCCCGGGACAGCACATCTTCGATCAAAAGACCGCCCAGACCCTCACCCTGGCGCGTCGGATGAACCGCAATTGGTCCAAGAAGGAGGGCCTGATCGTTGGCCACCTGAACCGGCCAGACACGGATCGCGCCAGCGAGGATAGCATCGGCATCGCGCGCCACCAGACAGAAATCGGCAACCGGGGCCACATCCTCGCGCAATCGATAGGACGACAAGGCCTCGCGACCGGGGGCAAACACAAGATCGTAGAGCGCCTCCACCTCCCAGATGTCTTGATCCGTTTCTTGTGCCAGCGCGAACAAAATACCTTCCCCTATCGCCGGATTTTCGGCTGGATCGCGGCCTAGCACGGGCGTAAGGGCTTCACAAACCGATCACTAAGGCGATTTCCATTATGTTCTACCGCCCCGAAGACGGCCACGGCCTGCCCCATAATCCGTTCAACGCCATTGTGACGCCGCGACCCATCGGCTGGGTTGCGACACGTGGTGAGACTGGCGCCGAAAACCTGGCACCTTACTCGTTTTTCAATGCAGTGGCCTATGTCCCACCGCAGGTCATGTTTGCGTCAACATCGACCAAGCCGGACCGGGGCGACACAAAAGACAGCGTGGCCAATATCCGCGAAACCGGCGTGTTCTGTGTCAATATCGTTGAATACGCGATGCGGGACGTGATGAATGTGACTTCAGGCGCTTTGAGCAAAGACGTCGATGAATTCGACCATGCGGGAATTGCGCGCGTGGAGTGTGAGACGATCGAATGTTCACGCGTATCCGAAGCACCGGCTGCGCTGGAATGCAAACTGACGCAAATCCTGCGCCTGCCGGGAGAGGCGAATTACGTTGTTTTCGGCGAAGTGACGGGTGTGCATATGCGCGATGATTGCCTCAGGGACGGCCGCTTCGACGTGATGGCGTTCAACCCGCTCGCGCGCATGGGTTATCGCGATTACACGACCGTTCGTGACGCCTTCGCGCTCGCGCGCCCCGGCGAAAGCTGAACGCTGCGAGCGCTTAGGCTTCCCGACCCGGCCAGTTATTCTCTGCAGATCGCGCTTCCCGGAAGGGTGATCATGATGACACCGCGAATCTGGCAAAGAACAACAAAGCGGCTTGGACGTTGCTCCAATTCAGTCGCTACTCTCCGGCGGAGGCCTGACCATTCACAATCTGTTGGGTGGCGGTGTCATTCGATACGTGACGTAAAGCAGTAGAATAGACGACATACCGGGCGCGGCCTTGAGCCTTTGCGGCATAAAGAGCCATATCGGCATCTTCCATCATCTCGTCGAGCCTCGGGGTAGCGTAGTGAGCGCTGAGGGCGATGCCGACACTGGCGGATATTTCGCAGGTCGCGTCGTTGAACGCGATGGGTTGGCTTAGCGCGCGCAGCAAACGCTCCGCCAGGGAGTTCAGGTCGAACTGCTTTGGCATGGAAGAAAAGACCAGGATGAACTCGTCGCCGCCCGAGCGAATGATTGTATCCCCGCTGCGCGTGGCCTTGCGCAGGATCTGGGCCACCTCGCACAGGACATGATCGCCTGCGGCATGGCCTAACCTGTCATTCACGGGTTTGAAGTGGTCGAGGTCGAGATGCATAAGTGCAAAGTTCTCTCCCTTTTCAACCAGTCGGGCGATCAAGGGATCGAGCGCACGGCGATTGTTCAGACCGGTCAGCGTATCTGTAAAAGCTTGCTTTTCTGCCTCCAGCTTGGCGCCTTGCAAGCGTTGATTAAGTTGGCGCGAGGCCTCCATTGCGGCCGAGTTCGCCTCATGGAGATAAAGCATCTCTGTGGCAAGGTCGGTGACCGCGAAATCGCCATTTGTCAGGTTATAACTGCGAACCGCCTCGATCAGCGAAATGCCAAAAGACAGGTTGAGAACGATGCAACCAGGTGTCGTGTCAGACAAATCCAGCACAATGCCTTTCATCTCCGTATAGGGAGCCGCACGAAAGGCCAGCTGCACCTTCTTGCCTTTCCGGGCGAGCAACGCCTGCATTCCTTCACCGGATCTTGGTCGTTTTACAACGAAAAGCGAGGTTAGGGCTAAGCCTACCGGATCGATCGGTGCAAAGATCTTGCGCAATGTTGCACCGCAGTGAACCACGAGACCCTGCCCGTCGAGCACCAAATGCATCGGACATAACCCATCGAGGACTCGCAGCACGCTATCGGCGCACTTTTCCGTCATGCCGGAGTGCCCAGAGCAAAGGCGCGTCCCTGCGCATAGGAGGCGGCCAGCAGCTTCACCTCAATGTTCTCATGCCCATCAGCAATACCGCGATGCACCAAGAGCACCAGCGCTCCGTAATCATCCGCCATCGCCCGCAAGAGCCCCATGAGAACATGCCCAAAGGCTATCGGGACATCGGGGTCATGTTGCACGCGAACCAAGATCTCATCTGAGCCTTCTTCGTCGAGCTCGATCTGCGGCAAGATCAGGCTGGGAATCACAAGACGCGCGCGCGCGGGCAACTCGTCAAGAGAGTCGAGAAATTCGCCTAAATCTGCGCCAGAAAATCTAAGCAAGCGGCGAATGGGCTCAGCCGTGGGATGAGAGACAAGGTATGTTCCAATATCCTCAAAAACATCACTTGCCGGTTTGCCCATCGTCTGTGACAGTTCGTCAACAAGTTGGGCGGTTACCAAATCCGGATAATCCAGCATCGCCTCAAAGCTGGAAATGTCTAAGTTCAGACGCGATACGACGTCGCGCCACGCCTTTGAACCGTAGCTGTCCCGAACAAACATCTCGATGGCACGATTAATCGAGCCGTGCATCCGCGCCTCCAATATCTCCAGCGCAGATTAGGGATGAGACGTTAATTCTCTGCGAATGTGCCCTCATACAAGGGTTGCGGCACGCCGGGTCAGAAATCCGTGGGAGCGCCGCCTTCGGATTTTCGACGCGCCACGAAGTCGGTCAGTTCGTCACGCAGATCTGTGGCCATGAGGGGTTCTTCGTAGTCTTCCAGGATCGACAGATAGGTCTGATGGGCCCTCTCAGAGGTCCAGATACCGCCCGCCGCCTCCCAGGCTTCGAAATTGCGCCAATCGCTCAGGAAGGGTTGGTAAAAGGCCGTGGTGTAGCGTTCCTGCGTATGCGCAATGCCAAAGAAATGCCCCTGCCCGCCGACATCACGGATCGCGTCAATGGCGATATCATCTGGCTTCGTGGCGGTGATCGCCGGATCGCAATATCGTTGTATTTGCTGCAATATCTCGCAATCCATTACGAATTTCTCCGGACTGGCGATCAGGCCGCCCTCTAGCCAGCCCGCGGCGTGGTAGACCATATTTGCCCCCGACTGGACCGCCGACCAAAGGCTGTGACCTGTCTCCCACATCGCCTGACCATCCGGCGCATTCGCAGCACAGACACCGCTCGCGCGCATCGGCAGGCCGTAAAATCGCGCCAATTGGCCTGTCATCTGCGTGGCCCGCATATATTCGGGCGTGCCAAAAGCGGGGGCGCCGGATTTCATATCGACATTGGAGGTGAATGTTCCAATCGCGCAGGACGCGCCGGGCCGGATCACCTGGGCCAGCACCACGGCACAGAGCGATTCTGCGATGCTTTGCGCAACCGCGCCCGACATGGTGACCGGCGCCATCGCGCCCGCTAGCGTAAAGGGCGTGACAACCAGCCCCTGATTGCGTCGGGCCAGCCGCATCCAACCATCGAGCATGGGATAGTCATGCTTGAGTGGGGAGGTCGAATTGATATTGGTGTACATATGCGGGCGCGCCTCGAAGTCCTCGTGGCTCAGCCCGCCGGCAATACGCACCATCTCCATCACATCCTCGACGCGCTCTTTGCCAAGGCAATAGGCATGAGCCACCTTGTCCGTGAGGGTGAGTTTGTCAAAAAGCACATCGAGGTGGCGTATAGAGGCGTGAATATCCTGCGGCTCGACCGGATAGCCGCCGACAAAGTGGATACAGTTGAAATACTGGCTGAGCTTCAACAGTTTCGCGCACATGTCGCGCGATCCGGTTACCTTGCGACCGATTTTCATGTCCCAATAGCTCGGTGGTGAAGAGACATTGCCGAAATTGAGGTGTTTGCCGCCAATCGTGATCTGACGGTCCGGGTTGCGCGGGGTAATCGTGAAGGATGATGGCGCCTTGGCGATCATTTCCATCACGAAATCGCGGCCCATGCGGACGTTTTCGCCATCGATATCACAACCACCAGAGGTTTTCAGAACATCAATGGCCTCGTCGTTGAGAAAGGCAATGCCGATTTCTTCCAGGATGCGCATCGCCCCGTCATGGATGGCCTGCACGCCTTCGTCAGACAACGGCTCGGTTGGCCGGTCGGTGTTGAGGGGCGGGTTCCACGGCATTTGCGCGATCGCCTGCCCTCCGCGCCGTGTGGCGTTGCCGGCTCGCCCGCCACCGCGCCGTTTGCGGGTGAGTGTCTCTGCCATGATGCGCACCTTCCTCTGGGGTCATCCTATGCAAGCACCCGTCTTGAGATACGGTTTGCCGGTTCACGACATCTTTTGTCGCTTGCGTCTCAATCCCGCGCAGCCGAACGCTGGGCTAAAATAAACGCGGCCAGTGCGACGACCACAAGCGCGCCCCCAGCCAGCGTCATCGGCGTCAGCTCTTCGCCCAAGATCCACCACACCCAGACCGGGCTGAGCACCGCTTCAAGCAGCATGATCAAACTGACATGCGCCGCATGCGCGTAGCGCGTGGCCTGCGAGAGCAGAAAGAACGAGAGCGGCAAAATCAGCGCGCCGGTCAACAAAATGGCCCAAAGTGTGCCGTCCATCATAAAGCTTGGTCCGGTTGCAACCCAGCCAATAGATCCCGCGATCAAAGCCCCAGTGCCAATTGCCGGCAGAAGTGGAAGGTCAGGTCGCGCGCGCAGCGTCACGAAATTGGCAGCCAGAACAAGCGCGGTGCAAAGACCAAAGAGTGCTCCCAAAAGATGTTGCGGGTCGAGCGTCAGAGACCCGCCATCACCCCCGAAAACGGCAAGAGCCATGCCGGTTAAAACCGCCGCGATCGCGACCCAGGTCGCTCGACCTGCCCGCTCACCCAAGGCAAACTGGCTGAGAAAGGCGGCCCAGACCGGGGTCGCTGCGACACCCATCACCACAATCGCCACAGGCGCATTGGCGATGCCAAGGCTGAAAAAGATCGAATTGCCGATCTGCGCCACAATCAGCAAGAGGCCAAGACCACAGCACAACCGCCGAAGATCACCCTTACGATCCAGCGCCGAAAGTGCCCATGCCACCCACATAGCGGCCCCCATGCAAAGACCCCGCCAGCCTGACATCTGAAGGCCATCCATCTGCGACAACCTCATGAAGAGCGCGTCCGGACTAAGGATCAGCGCCCCCGAAAAAGCCAATAATAGCCCTGCGCCCTGCAGGCGCATTACAAGGAGAGCCAGCCGGAGATATGACCAATATCGGGCAGTACCACATCGGCATAAGGCGCCAGCGTGGCTGCCGGCACAGTCCCGGTCAGCACGGCGATGGTTTGCATCCCCGCCGCGCGGCCTGCAATCAAATCATGCGTGCTATCACCCACCATCGCGATGCGCTGAGGCGCAAGGTTCGTCCGTCGCGCAAAGGCCAACAGCGGGTCGGGTGCGGGTTTGGCGCCAAACCCGGAGTCAAAGCCAATGATCATATCGAAAAAACGTGACACGCCGGCGTCGTCAAGATGCGCGCGCGCGGCAAACTCGGTGTCGTTGGTCATCAGTCCGATCCGGATGTTCCGAGTTGTGAATTCTTCGAAAAACGGTGCCAGCGGCAGAACCGGCGCTTGCGGGGCGCGGGCCGCGCTCTCCATCAGATATGACTCCATCCGTCCGGTATCGGGGTCGCCAAGTCCTCTGGCGACGCATTCTGACGCCTCGCGGTGAGTCCCGGCGACGAGCGGGCTCGACGCTCGGAAACGCGAAGCCTCCAGATCATACTCCATAGCCTCCGCAAGCCGGGCGCGCCGTGCGGTATCGCCTTGCGACAATTCATCAATCAGACCCGCGGCCCAACGGCTCCAGGTTTTGTGAAAATCGAACAGCGTTCCATCCTTGTCAAAGAGGAGCCCGTCAACCTTTGTTCCCGTCATGTTCACCTTTTGATCCTTGCAATCTGATCAGGTCCAGTGGGTCTCGGCCCCGCCTGGCAACGCCTGGCGCGCCTGCAAAATTGCCTCTGCCGAAACATCGCGATCCGACATGAAAGCGACAACCCAAGCATCGTCTAGAAGCATGAAATCAAGGATTGCAGCCAGAAACTCAGGCTCGGAAACCCGGTTAAGCAGATCGGCCTCTGTGCTGCCCGTTGCGCCCATGAAGACGCCAAGCAGATCGTCCTGACCCGCCAGCCACTCCAAAACCATCAGTGCCAGGGTCTCGGCGACTTCTTGCTTGCGCTCCAACTTGCTTAATTCCGATCAAGGTTTCCTTAACTTAATCGGTTGATAGTTTTTGCACTGAAATAAGCAA
>JBCCNY010000184.1:0-6550 GCA_039025595.1 Pseudomonadota bacterium
AAAGTCATCGGAATTTTCCAGCACGGCGCGTGCTCTGATCGTGCCGGAGCCCGGGTCGAGTTCATTATCGACGAAATTCATCACGCCCTTATGAGGCCAGCCCTGTTCGTCGATCAGCCGCGCTTCGACAGGGTTCTGCGCCGTGCGCGAGCTTTGTCGGCTCGCAGCCACGCTTAGCCGCGAGTATTTCAGGAAATCGGCTTCCGAGCCCGTAAAAACCAGATAAATTGGGTCGGACGAGACAAGTGTGGCGATCTCGGTGGTGTTTTCGACTACCAATCCGCCGATATCGACTTCGCGATCCGAAATACGGCCGCTGAATGGCGCGCGAATTTCGGTGAACTCCACGTTCAGTTCCGCAGCGCGGATCGCGGCCCGTGCAATCTCGATTTCGGCATCGGTGCGCAGTTTTGCGGCCAGGCGCTCATCCAGAACTTGCACAGAAAGCGCGCCGGACTCGACCAGCTCTTCGCCGCGTTCAAGCTCAATCGCTGCGCGCCTCTGCGCCGCGCGCGCTGCGGCGAGCTGTGCGGTAGCGCTGTCTAGCGTGGTCTGGAACGGTCGCTGATCAATTTTCATCAGCAGATCGCCCTTCTGGACCAACTGCCCATCTCTAAAGTTGATTTCCTCAATGTAACCCGAGACACGCGGACGTATCTCGACGCGCTGAACGGCTTCAAACCGGCCGGTATATTCGTCCCAGTCGACGATCGTACGAACCAGCGGTTGGGCAACCTCAACGGGCAAGGCGCCTTGCTGTGAAAAACCTGGTAAACTCAACGTTAACAGCCAAACCAGAAAAGCTGTTGCACAGATCAGAGTTTGGTTACTTGAGAGACGGACGGTGTTGCAATGCATGGTGGATCACCCAATAGGTTGGAGCTGTCCCCGCGGCGGAGACAACCGCTTTCGGTGCAGTTTCACTTTGCCTTACAACGCCTTCAATGAACAACCCAACGCACGCAAAGATGAAAAGAAAATCCGAATTCTTGGTCTTGGATCATTGGTTTGAGTAGAAAGTAATGCGCCTCCCTGCTTTGCAAGCCGGCTTATCCACGACAGTACTGATGTCTCCCTGCAAAAGAACGTGTTCCATATCCAGCGCGCGGCTTTCGGCCTAGCGACTTCGAACCGTAGCCAGCACAAAATGCAGCTCTTTCTCGTGAAGCGCCGTTTCAACCATCGAGGACAATTTGCGCCCCCGCGCGGCCCGACTTTCGTGTCGATGGATGGGTGTGCTGTCCAAAGACACTTTAGCAAAGTGGATCTTGCGCAGAATGACGAAAGCACCAGAGCGCGCAACCAGCGTACCGGTTGGGGATGTAAGGGCGGGTTAGGGAGGCGTTGCGATGCATTCCACAACGACCTAACTTGCACAACATGTGTCTACGAGGTGCTGCGCTGCCCGGTATCGAGCTGCCAGCGATTGGCCGCAACTACTAGATGATTGCGATGATTGAAAAACTGAGTATCGCCCAATACACCAAAGCAGGTGAGATACTTGCGGTCGACCACATCCCGCGCGGTCCTGATCATAGCTGCGTGTCTGTGGCGCTGCATGCTGGGCTCAGTGCTTTTGACGCGGAACAAATAGGTGAACCTGAGACACGTGGAACAAGGGTGCGCGCTTGAGAGCTTTTTTCACTTGGCTTCTTATCCTGCCAATCCGCGCCTATCGCGCGGTGCTGTCACCGTGGTTTGGGCATTCTTGCCGGTTTCAACCGAGCTGTTCGGTTTACGCGATCGAGGCATTGGAAACGCATGGACCGGTCCGTGGGTTGTGGTTAACGGTGCGCCGACTTGCACGATGCAATCCTTGGGGAGGATCCGGTTTTGATCCTGTACCGCCAATCGCACAGCCGAAACCCAAATAATGTTTGCGCATAATGTGACAAGCGCAGCAAGCGTGTCCTGACGAGGACCGGCGTCATTTTTTGTACTAGGAGATCGCGCATAGTCAGCATAGGACGTCCTGAACCAGTCACAGAAACTGTACCCGGAGACTTCTCTGGCAGTATGCTGATATGCGCTGATCGACGCGCCAGACCTTCAAACCAGGGTGATTGGTTTAAGCACATGCCGCCCATTGATGCGACCTTCAGTGATCGCTCGGCCAGCCATTAAGATTGGGGCAGGGCATCACGATTGCCGTGTACCTCCCCTGACCTCACCGGTCTGAGGATAGATGATATTAGGTCTCCGAATCCTATGGGATATCTGGCAACCTGCCCGCGTTCGGCGCTGAGCATCGCGCACCTATTCAGGCGGTTTTGCGAGATCGGACCGGGGCTCGAAAGTAAGCTGAGCGCGGTGTGTCTTCGACATCGAAGGCGCGCTTGACGCTCTCGCGTGTCTCTAAGCGCTCCAGCAATGCGTTTAGGTGCGGATGACCGGTAATCGCCTCGGGCTCTAGCGGCGCGTGCCGTGGCGCAATCTGCGACCAGCGCGCGCACCCGCCGAGATAGAAGTCGCACATGCTCAGTTCCTCACCAAGCAGCCAAGGCCCCCTGTGCTCTGCAAGTGCTGCCTCGATCATGGCAAAATGGGCCCGTATGCGGGTGTGAACATTCGGTCTTGCAGCATCTGCTAACGCGTCCCCGACATAACGCTCTGTGTAATATTGCAGCTGTGCATCCGCGTGCAGACTGTTTGACAGAAAATACAGCCATTGCAGAAAAATCGCGCGCTCCTGTGAACGCGACACCGGCGGTGCCAATCGACCGCTGCGTTCTGCCAGATAGGTCAAGATAGCGCCGGTTTCCGACAGCGTTGCGCCGGTGTCCGTATCGGCCAGAACGGGGACCATACCGCGTGGATTTAGGCGCAGAAATTCCTCATTGCGGTGCAAGCCACGCGCCATATCGACGATTTCGTCCCGGTAGCTGGCGCCAAGCTCTTCGAGGACCATCCGGACAACGTGACTGGCGCAATCGGGATACGAATAAAGAATATAGCTCACACCGAGATCCTTGTTTGCGGCACGTGCGCATAGCGGCGTTTAGTTGCGACAGTATTGACCGGAGATCGGGAGGGTCTTGGTGGAATAAGACCGGCTTTGATAAAGCAACGACGCATCTAGAGAGTTTTTTGCCACTCGGAAAATGACTTGGCTTGTGCAATTAGCCAAGCTGAGAACCTGCGCGCCGGCACCGGGGGCGTTTTGCGTGACATCAGGAAGTAATCCTGACTGTCCAACCGGGGTCCTGGCACTGGAACGAGATGGCCTTCACGCAGCTCGTGTTCCGCAATCACATCGTCGCCGACGCATACCCCCAAACCCAACCGAGCGGCCTCAACTGGAATGTCGCACCTGGTCAGCGTCAGCGACTTCGCACGGGTCGGGTAGGGCAGTCCTGCTTCCTGGTAGACAAGCTGCCACCAATGATCATCGGCTTCGTGAATGAGGCCGATTTCGGCAACCTCGGCGAGGTGAGAGACCGCCACCTCCGGCGCGGCAAGCAGGATCGTTTTCGGAGAAACAAGCCGCGTTCGTTTGAATCCGCTGTAATCCGCAAATCCCCACACGATGGCCAGATCAGAACTTGCCGGGATGACCCGCAGCGGATCGTTATGCGTCCTGATGCTCAAACTGAGATTCAAGTCGCGAAACTTTTTGTCCCGCAGGCGCGGCAAAAGCCATTGGCGTAGAAATGTCGCTTCGACATCCAGCGTGAGTTTGGGTGTCTCGGTGGGTCCGTCGATTGCGTCAACCGCGAGTTGTCGAAAGGCCTCGGTTGTTCTTTGCGCATATCGCGCCCCGGTCGCTGTCAGAGAGACCGAGCGATGGGCGCGATGGAAGAGCGCATAGCCAAGTTCGCTTTCGAGCCGCTGGATGGATCGGCTGATGGCGGCGGGCGTGACGCGCAGCTCGGCCGCGGCTTTGGCGAAGTTTTCGAAGCGTGCTGCGGCTTCAAAAGCGCGCAGCGAGGACAGGTTGGGCGTCTTCAATTTGGATGACTCAATGTTACTCAAATAGCTGAATTGGTAGTTTGAATAATAAATGAGTCGGCTGCAATCAAGCGAGAAGAAAGGAAAGGACATGCCGCTCACACATCTCTATTTCGTCACCTCTGCCTTTCTGCTCGGTCTTGGTGCCGTGCTTTCCAAGCTCTTGCTTTCCGTTGATGTAGACGGTGACACGTCCCCCAATCCGCTACAGGTTCTCACCTTTCAGCTTCTGGGTGGCATCGGATTTCTTTTGAGCGTTCGAATAGTCTCGGGCTGGCGGTTGGAGCCTTTGATGCTCCTGCAAAGACCGGCATTGGCTGGCGCGATACTTGGCGTGGGGTCCGTCGGGACGATCCTGGCAATCGCATTAATTTCGGCGAGCGAAGCCGCGCTGGTGTTTGCGACCCAACCCTTGATCGTTCTTGGTCTCGCTTGGATTTTACTGCGCGAGCGTATCGGAGCACCTGCGACCGCTTTGTGCTGCGCGGCCGTATGTGGCGTTTTGCTTACCGTGATCGGCGGAGGGCCGATTTCGTCGGATGGGCGTGCGGTTGGTTTTGTCTTTGCGGTTTTGTCGAACTCTTGCGCCGCTCTCTACACTGTTTGGATGCGTGATATGACCGCGCGACAAGATGTTTTGACGGCCCTGATTGTCGTTCAGGGTGTGTCTTGCCTCATTGCAAGTGCCGTCTGGGCTACGGCTTGGCAAATCGGACATGTGCGGCTGGTTTCTGGCGGCACGTTTTTCGTTTTGCTGAGTCTCGGCAGCGGCGCACTCTACTATGGTGCGGCGTATTTCCTGTATGTTTTGGGCTTGAAGACGACCGAGGCCTCTGTTGCTGGGATCTATCTGACCCTTGTTCCCATCTTCACCATCGCTCTGGCGAGAGTCTTTTTGAGCGAAACCTTGACGGCTCTTCAGTGGGTGGGTGCATCCGTCGTGATTTGTGCCGTTGGTGCGATTTTTCTCCTCTATCGCCGGGCGGACTGAGCGATACATTGTCGTGTCTGCCAAATGCCGTTGGTCTGCGGTTCAATCGCTGCATCATGCGTGTCGCGAAGTCTCCGGTGAGAAATCTGGAGCTAGGTCAACTTTTCTTCGCGCGCGGCTTTAGCCAGAAGAACGTGTTTGAGTAAAACCAGATGCGGAAACTCAACCAGCATCCCGATGATCAATGCAGCATAGATCAGTGGTTGGTCGGGTATGGCCAGCGCTGTCACCGCGAGCATCAAGGGTGCATTTCGGGCCGCCGTGGTCATCGCCAAAAGCGCCTGCTCTTTGTATTTGAGCTTGAACAACCGGGTTATGGCTTCACCCAAAATGAACGTCGCAACGAAAAAGAAAAAAATCGCGACGAGAGCGATGCCAAAGAACGCAGGATGGGCGGTGATCGCCACAACATTTCCCGCAAAAATCAAAAGAACCAAGGTTGCCGTCACCAGCGGGATCAGAATGCCGACGGCCTCGCATAATCTATCAAATGCTGATTTCGAAAGGAGGCCTTCCAGCCCCCAACGGATAACTTGAGCGGCTGCAAAGGGCAGCACAAACCAATAGAGCATCGTGTCTGGGATCGTTCCGAAATCGACAGTGGTGTTTTGATGCGCGAAAACCCATACCCATAGGGGAAACAGTAAAAGCTGTGTCACGAGGTTAATCGGAAGGAGAGCTGCCCCAAGGGCTGTGTCGCCTTTAGCCATCCGGGTAAAACTGAGAACCCAATCGGTGCAGGGCGCCAAAAAGTAGATCAGCAATCCAGTATAGAGAAGCGGTTGTCCGGTCAAAAAGAGCGATGCAATTGCGTATCCGATAATCGGAATGACGAGGAAGTTGGCCCCCCATGCCAACGCAATGAAACGGAGATTAGAAAGCGCTGCGGTAACGGCGCGCAGACGGACGTCAAAAAACAATAAAAAGAGCATTGTCAGTAAAGCTGGATCAATACCGTCCGACAAGCTCGCGCCGAGTTCGGGGCTTGATAATCCTAACGCCGCGCCGATGACAATCGCACAGATAAACAGGGCCGCCACGGCAATGCCTTGTGTGAGCTTTGGCTCGATAGGGTGCGTCAGTTCAGCCATCCCGGCCCCCCATTTCGGAGGAGGGCGCTACACGCGCGGGCAGGAGTGCTTGACCCGGTGGGAATTGAGTTGAGCGCTGATGCAGCGACATATCAGTACTGGCTCTCAAAAAGCTGCTATGCCTCGAAAGGGTGTGTCGCGCTTAGCGACGGCGGTCCCGTCGCGTCGACATGGGCTGATACGCCACGTCCACACAAGGTTTGCAATAGGGTTTGCCGGGCTCCACTGGCAGCCCGCAGAAAGAAAAATCATCGGTCGCCGGGTCGCCGATTGGCCATTTGCAGGTGCGTTCGGTCAGTTCCATCAAGCTCAGATGGAGCGCCTTTTTCTCGACCTCTCGGTAGGATGCCAGCGTTTCGGGGCTTATCTCATTCGCAGAAGGTTGCGGCGGCAGAGGTTGACCCGCCGGGATGATCGGCTTGATCCGGGAGACCGGGGTGGCCACTGGCGCATTCTCTTGACCAGATCGCGCGGCCTGGTTGGTATCACTTTTGGTTTTGGTCGCGGCCTTCGCTTTGGT
>JBCCNY010000185.1:0-6530 GCA_039025595.1 Pseudomonadota bacterium
AGGCGGATCATTTCGGGTCAGATCAGGCTCCCGCGTGGTTTCTAGCAGAGGCATCGCATCAACGAGGAGCTTTGTATAATCCTCCTTCGGACGCATTAGAATGTCCTCTTTCGGACCTTCCTCGATCACCTTTCCCCAGCACATGACCGCGACACGATCCGCCATATCCGCCACCACGCCAAAATCATGCGTGATAAAAATCGTCGCGTTGTCGTAGGACTCTTTTAGATCTTTGAAGAGACTGAGAATCTCTTTCTGAGTTGTCACATCGAGCGCGGTTGTCGGCTCGTCGGCGATCAGGACATCGGGCTTGCACGCCAAAGCCATTGCGATCACGATCCGTTGGCATTGGCCCCCCGATACCTGATGCGGATAGCTATCGTAAATGCGTTGGGGCTCTGGTAATTTCATCTGTTCCAAGAGCTTCAACGTCTCAGACCGTCGGTCATGTGCTGCGATATCGCGGCGATGGAGCTGGAATACTTCGTCCACCTGCTTGCCTATTTTCATGGCCGGATTCAGTGCCGCCATCGGCTCCTGGTAGATCATCGAGATCCGCGCGCCGCGCATGGCGTTCAATTCTGCACCAGACATCTCAAGGACGTCTCTGCCCTCGAACATTACCTGACCCGACGCGATCTGAAGTCTCGTAGGCACATCATTCATGATGGCGCTGGACATGACCGACTTACCCGATCCGCTTTCCCCCACAACGCACAGGATTTCACCGCGTTTGAGCGTCAGATTCACATTTTCTACGGCGTATTTTCGATCCGCGTTTTGTGGAAGTTCGATCGTCAGGTTGCGGATATCCAGAATGGCCGAAGTAGCGCTTTGTTCGGTTTGTGTTTTCGACATTGCTCAAGTCCTGCAACAAAAGAATAGCTGCTCAGCAGACCGAGCTGAGACAAACAACTACGGGAGAAAACCGGGCATGGTGCAAATAGACAAACTCTTTTCAAATCAGTCAACAATCGGCGCGCACGACAACGTGCTTTTGGAAGGATCTTTTTTTGGAACCAGAGCAGGGGCCTATATTGAAACACGAGCGCATCCAAAACCTCTCAGTATTGTGAGCCCATGGAGTATTGCTTCGGCTTTTTTGCGCGGGACACGCGCGGCACGATCTGTGAGGTGAACGTTCGGTCGACTTAGGGTCGCCGGTCTAGACATGGTACGGTATTTTTTGAAAGGATTGCTTACGTCGGAAGCTCTATTCAAGTTTCATATCCGCCACTTAGCGTCTTTGCCACGCAGCATGTCCGCATTTTCCAGTGCCTCCGCTTCAGACCACCTTGCCAAGGTCACTGCGAACTCTTCTTCACCCGTCCCACCGACAAACGCATCAACCCGAAAATGTGGCCTCATCCTTTGGTCGACACCGGTCAAAACCGTGGCATCGGCGCCGTGCTACAAAGTCACAATTCACCGGTTTGAAGCTATTGATTTCCAGCACAGTAAGAGCAAACATCTGACTGCTCAGTCTGGCATATTCCAAACGGTACTTCGCGTCTCAGCAAAAACCACGCCTCGTTTGAGCCGAAGTGAGAGGATCAAAAAAAGCAAACGCGCGCATTCCCATTTGTTCCATCACAATCAATGATATCTCTTTCACGAGCCGAGTATCATCGTCGTAGAAGTCGCGCGGTTTCCGATCGAAGTAACAGACCAAACCGATGCCGTAGCCATCGCTCATCACAAGAGGCACGCCTAGATAGGCGCGAATGTGGTGTGCATCCCTGACAAGCTTGTTTTGCCCAATACGTCATCTTCCACCGTGTCGGTTATCATCGTTGGATCGCACTTCTGAATTCTCACGTCACGGAAAGACTGTTGCTGCGAAATCTGCTCACGTTGACCAGAAGCGATTGATTTGAACCACCTTCGGTTTTTATCAATGAGAGCGATGGCCGCTATAGGCATATCGAGCGCTTGCGAAATCAATTGCGGAATTCGGTCGAATATCTGCTCTTCGTTCGTATCAAGAATTTGCAAAAAACGAAGTACGTCAAAGCGCGCAAATTCATCGAGATCTGGATCCTCACATTCAAGCTTGCCAAGGTCTGGAACGCGAGCTGCTTCATCTATCTCTTGCACTAATGTGCAGGCTGAATTCTTACGGGTTTCAGCGCAGTCCAATTCTGAAACCAGAGCATTCGAAAATTTTTCTGCAGGTTGACTTTTGAAAGAGGGATAGCTCTGAAACGCATGCACGCCAATTGACTTGAAATTGACACGCTGGTTATGCGTTTCAACGCCCTCGGCAATCGTCGTCATTTTGTAACGTCGCGCCACAGAGATGAGCATATCCACCATCACAAGCGACCTTGGACTCTCAACGATATGATCGATGAAGTACTTCTCATTTTTTATCGTCGATACGTCCATTTTCTGCGGAGCCGTCAGACCGTTATGCCCAATTCCAGCATTATCGATTGCGAAACGAAATCCCTTACGCCTGATCTTTCGCGTTGCGTACGCCGCTATATCCAGTGAGGCGAGGCGTTGTCGTTCGATGATTTCAAGACAAACCTGCTCGGTTGTCATAAGCTCAGTTTCCACCATCGCTGACAAATCACCGATGAAGTCCTTTTCCGCTTAGTCACTAGGTTTCACGTGGAAACTGACGCAGACGCCGGGTTTTCCGCCCGATACGCATCAAAGACGTCATTGGTTTCTTCGAACGTGATGATCCTAAGGAGTTTCAAACTCAACTTACGGTCTTCTATCAAAGAAATAACCGGTACGGCGGCACGAAATCATCTATGGGTTTTTTCCAGCGCGCCAAGGCCTCACGACCGATCACAGCGCCAGTACGGGTTTCGATTACTGGCCGAAAGACTGGTGAGATCTGCTTGTGGTGCAAAGCGCGACGCACGTCTTTATAGGCCGTGTCGTGACGTTTTGTGACTTAGTAGGAAAGCGGGTAAGACCCGATCAGTCCAAAAAACACCTAAAAGACCCCCGACGGCACAGACGGGGAATGATGTCAGTTTCCTAACACGACGGAACCGTCAGCAAATTCAATATGTACGGGATAGAGTTCACCCTTGGCTATATCTTTCAATCGGAGACTTTCAACTGACCTGAACTTTCAGACAGCAGGTTCGCGATCGATTCACCTGATCGGACCAATCCGATGCGCCCGTGACTGCGTATCTCTTTTGCCAGAGCAATGAATAGCAAGGCACCTGCATTGATCTCCGAAACAAGCTCCAATTGAGACGCCCATCCTTGTCAGAAAATTCGGCACTTTCCTCGTAAAACCTTGAACACACTTCCCGATCAGCAACCAGGTACATATCTGCAACGGCAGTGGTCAGAAGCACCAAACGGCGAAGGAGGGCTTCACCTCACCCGAGTAATTGACCTGCCCTGCGACAAGCAATTCGGTACCAGCTATAGTGACTAAATTGATCGACCTTTTAACCCGTCAAACAAGAAGACCGGCGGTTTCTTCCAGATGACGAAGGCTGTTTCGCAATGTCATGTGACGGTGCAATTGCTTGCCGATATCAACCCAAACAAACAGCGACGTCACGAATACGACGCAGAACCGAACTTGAGTTGAAAGCATATCGACGACACTCTTCACGATCCGCGCAGCATCCAGTTCAGAGTTGCGAGTGCGGATAAATCTGCCGATAGAACGCGCGTTTGAAACACCCTTGTTTGAAAAGAGCTAGACTAAGTCTGTTTCGATACATGGTTATCTATAGCGTGGCCATGTCGGTTCGATAGGCGCCCTGCTATATGCTGGTTGCTTCTATCGTGAGCCAATAAGCGAATACCATTGTTGTAATGTGATTTGTTACGATGATCGTTTTCGCCGGATGTCCATCAAAGACATCCGTCGTCTCTTGATTTCTTCATTCAACCAAAGCCCAGCATACGCTTGACTATTTGCCCGAGACATCGTCATTCTATGCTGTGATTGAGCCTGTAAACCATGTTTTTTTCTTTCATTTCCATGCGAGCCATCGGTCCCATGTTTTTGGGAATAGCCAGTCTATGCCTGCTTCAAGCGACCGGAGGAACGGCATCGTTTGCTCAAAATGCGCCGCAAGTGGCAGCTCTGGTCCATCCAGAACAGGGCGGTCCGAGACGGCTTGAAGTTACGCGCGATGAAACTGTTTTGTTTCGTGAGCCCTCTGAAAAAGCAGACAAGCTGACAGAACTGTCCTCTTCGGCTATCGTAACCAATCTTGGATGCACCGAGACGGCAGGTCTTGACTGGTGCAAAGTCTCATTCGTCGACGGCGGCAGTACGGGTTTCATCGAGATGCGCCACCTTATTCCAGCCGCTGGGCCGGACGGTATCGTCGCGACCGGCGTTGACGACAGCAAGATCCGGGTAAGGCGGCGCGATTACGATGCGACCTCCGAAATTGCCTGCGCTCAGAATGAAGGACAAAGCCTTGGGCGCTGCAGAGCGTCGATTGCGCGCAGCGGCGGTGGCGATGCCGCGGTTGTCGTGACCTTTTCGAACAGCTTTTCCCGAGAGCTTTACTTTACACATGGTCAGTTCAGGCGAGGCAATTCAACGATGTCGGGAGTGGGCACCGATACAGAATGGCGCTTGGAGAACGGCATTTATACGGTGCGCGTTGACGATCAAAGGTATGAGATACCAGAGGTTTTTGTTCTGGGGAAGTAAGCCTCGCTCGGCGCGCCCGATCTGGATACTACCCGGAGGATGCGCGGATGCGCCGTTAATACAAACGGCGCATCCAGTGTCTGTTATTGTGGCATGAGCTTGACGATCGAGCCCTCTTCCAACAGCGCGTAGAGCGCACCGTCCGGACCTTGCACAAGCGAGCGGAACCGACCTGAATCGATCGGCAAATCCATCGTGCTCACGGCTGCAAGATCTTGACCGTTCTCCGTGAAGGTCATCACGTCAATACGCTGGCCAATCGGCGTTCCTCCAAAACCAATACCGAGGATGCCAACGACCATCGAGCCATTCCAGTCACCCCACGCTTCGCCCTCAAGGAAATCCGCCGCATTCGTACCTTGCGACCATCCATTGTTGTTCCAAACCGGCGCCATTGCCGCCGGATAGGTCTCAAAATCCGTCATCGGCATCCACGCCGCGCGGGTGAAGCGGTTTTCGCCCACCATCTGGTTGGGGCTGTAGCCGCAGTAATTGTCAGGACAATCGCCACGACCCGCCATATTTGGGCGCGGATCCCATCCAGCATTCCCGCCATTCTTCAACACAGTGATTTCGTCGGAATGCCATGGACCATGTTCAGCTGCAATCGGCTCACCGGTTTCAGGATGGAAAGCAATGCCTTGAACATTACGGTGGCCATAGGTGAAGGTTCGTTTGTCAAAGCCGACGGGTGGTGCGTTTTCCGGCGCAGCGTTTCCATCGGTGTCCATGCGAAGCACTTTGGAGCCCATCATGGTCGGGCTTTGCGGAACCTGGCCGTTATGAGTGTCGCCTGTGGTCAGATAGAGATACCCATCGGCATCATTGAACCGCACGCGGCCACCGTTATGCGCACCGGGTCCTCCGAACGGATGATCCGAAGCGGCCATCTTGTAGGGCACGTCTTCGACGATGTCAGTGCGATCTGAGACAGAAGTGAAGTCGTCACTGACTTCCAGTCGCATCAAACGGTTTGTGTGCGGCGTCACCATATTGGAGGTCGAATAGACATAGATGCGGCGATTTTCGGCAAAATCGGGATCGATCGCGACCCCCATCATACCAGCCTGACCCTCGCAAAAGAGATCCTCAGCAACCGAATTGTAACCCTCAGATTCGCTCATGCCCAGCAGGGCATTAACCTCTCCCCCTGGCATCCGCACCGATAGTCCGTCGCATTTTTCCGTGTAGAACATCGTTCCATCTTCGAGGAAGGCCATATCCCAAGGACTTTCGAGCCCGTCCAAGACGACCTCGCTGCTCAAACTGGGGCCAGCTTGCGCAAGAGCCGTCGAGGCCCCCAGGATCGCGCAAACGGTCATCGTTAAAGACCTGAATTTAAATCTACTTTCCATTATTTCCTCCCTATAATGGATGTGTTTTCGTGGCTCTTTTAGCCATCTCATTTTGATAAGCTCGACACTCGTTCCGTTACAAAATCAGTGCAGTTCAGGCTTCGCCTGCCAAAAGCGAGTCAGCCCTGGCGAAAATATCCTCAAACCGGGGTTTCATCTTGCTACGTTGGCGAACCGTTTTTAGGTCTTCGTAATTTCCGGACACGTCACCCACGAGGATCAGGCCGACCATACCGTAGGATTTATGGGGTGCGCAGAAATAGCCGTAGGCGCCCTCTACATCCAATACGAGATCAAAGTCCTCGCCGAGCCTGCTTTTCCAGGGCTCGGCGCCCTCGGGCAACATGTCGTCGCGAGCCTGCGAATTGTGATTGCTGTCCGACGCCAGAAAACGGATCGTATCGCCCGGATTGGCACGTATCAGATCCGGATAGAACACCATCAGCTCTTTTCTGTCATCAGGATGTTTGTTGAGCATTTCCACCTCGTGAACCGCGCCATTGGCGCGCGCGCCGGAA
>JBCCNY010000186.1:0-6527 GCA_039025595.1 Pseudomonadota bacterium
AGCCAGGGCGCCGTTGCGTTGATCGTCATCGACGTGTTCATCTGCTCCAGCGGGATCTGATCGAAAAGCGTCCGCATATCCCCCAGATGAGAAATCGGAACACCGACCTTGCCGACCTCGCCGCGCGCGAGGATGTGATCGCTGTCATAGCCCGTCTGGGTAGGCAGATCGAAGGCCACGGAAAGACCGGTCTGACCCTTGGCCAAGTTTGTGCGATAAAGCTCGTTCGAGGCCTTGGCTGTCGAATGGCCCGCATATGTACGGATCAACCAGGGACGGTCGCGCTCAGGAGCTGGTTCTGCGGCCGGGCTGGTCTCGGATTGCGAAGTCGACATTTGGGCCTCGTGAATCAATCTGGGTAACAAAATTACAACAAGAGGGTTTTAATCGGAAGATTATGGCGCTGTCAATTCGCTGCGTCGCGGCAATCATCGGTCCGGACGATCAAAGTGCAGTGTCCGGTTCGCGTTGTGATCTGCTCTAAGATCCATTTTGGTGGCTAGTGTCGCGAGGTTTGTTCTTGCAAGTGCAAGACCTGTTCATGCCGCTCTGCACTGGTGCGTTCGAAATGCGGTTGATATTGAGGGGGACCGGACCTTTTCAAGGGCTTAGAATGACCGCCACCGTGGCAGTTCCGATTTGGCTTTTTGTGTTGATCGTCGTCTTCGCGGCGGTCACGTTCGCGTCTCACTTTCTGTTCCCGTCCGTACGGTGGTTTTTTCGCAAACGGGCAGAGAAAATCGTGGCGCGTCTGAATGAACGGCTCGAGCGACCGATCCAGCCTTTCAAGCTCGCCCGGCGCTACGATATGATCCAGCGGTTGATTTATGATCCGGAAGTGTCGAAAGCGATTGCGGCCTATGCCCGTAAAGAGGGTGTGCCCGAAAACGTGGCCTTTGAACGCGCCCGACGCTACGCAAGAGAGATCGTGCCGAGCTTTTCTGCTTCTGCCTATTTCGGGATCGCCATTCGGGCGGCCAAGGCGCTGAGCCTTGCGCTTTACCGGGTCAGGCTGGGCCGGTTCGATGAAGAGGCCATGGCGAGGATCGACAAGGAGGCCACGATCGTCTTCGTGATGAACCACCGCTCGAATATGGATTATGTTCTGGTGACTTGGCTCGCAGCGGAACGCTCGGCGCTGAGTTATGCGGTGGGGGAATGGGCGCGTGTCTGGCCCTTGTCGCGGCTCATCCGGGCGATGGGTGCCTACTTCATTCGGCGAAAATACATGGATTCGCTCTATCGGCGCGTGCTGGCCCGCTATATCGGGCTTTCGACCGATGCAGGTGTGACACAAGCCGTGTTCCCCGAAGGCGGGCTAAGCCTTGATGGCGGCCTGGCTCCGGGAAAACTGGGTATTCTGAAATACATTGTCGAGGAACGAACAGCGCAGGGAAGGGATGTAATCTTCATCCCAGTGGCGCTGAATTATGATCGTGTTTTCGAAGACCGCGTTCTGATCGCCGCGCATAAATCGGGCAAGCGTCGTTTTGGCGCAAAGATCAGTGTTATAGCGGGCTTTGTCCTGCACCAACTCTGGCTCTGGATCACCAGAAGGTATCATCGGCACGGCTATGCAGCTGCGAGTTTTGGTGCGCCGGTTTCATTGAAAACGTTCCTGGCCGATGAAAACGATACTTCCGTCGAGGCGCTCGGCGCGCGCCTGATGGATCGTATCGCGGGCGAGATACCCGTTTTGCCCGTCCCACTTGTTGCGCAGAGCTTTGTAGAGGCTGACAGCCCCCTTGATCGAAAGAGTCTTGCAGTGGCGGTCCAGTCCGTTTCGGCAAGATTGAACGGCGCGCATATTCACGTGCCCCGCGATGACATGGATTACGCGGTCGATGTTGGTTTGCGGCAATTGCTTCATCGCGGCATCGTTCAAGAGCGTGATGGCCGTTTTCAGGTGGCTTCTGACCAGGCGGACATTCTAGGTTATTACGCGCGCTCACTCGAACCGTTAACGCACGGTCATAGTTCTGCTTCACGATAATTTCTGCGAGTGCTCGGTTATATTATTTCAAAATAGAGCTTTTGGTTATTGCAATGTTGCGTGCTCGGGACTATCACCACTCGGACGAGTAAGATTCTGCGTTGCGGCAAATTACCGCCAAGGAGGTCAAGATGGCATTGGACACAGAAACCGGTATCGCGCCCTACGATGCGCCAGAAAAGGATCTCTATGAGCTTGGTGAAATGCCGCCACTAGGATACGTGCCGAAGCAAATGTACGCGTGGGCTATCCGCCGGGAACGCCATGGTGAGCCGGATAAGTCCTTTCAGATCGAAGTTGTCGACACACCTACTCTGGATAGCAACGAGGTGCTGGTGCTGGTTATGGCTGCCGGTGTAAACTACAACGGGATCTGGGCAGGCCTAGGCGAGCCGATCAGCCCGTTCGATGGCCATGGTCAACCCTATCACATCGCCGGTTCCGACGCTTCTGGCGTCGTTTGGGCTGTCGGAGACCGCGTCAAGAACTGGAAAGTCGGGGATGAGGTGGTCATCCACTGTAACCAAGACGACGGATCCGATGAGCATTGCAATGGCGGCGACCCGATGTTTTCGCCCACTCAGCGGATTTGGGGGTATGAAACGCCGAACGGGTCTTTTGCCCAGTTTACGAATGTTCAGGCGCAGCAACTCATGGCGCGCCCCAAACATCTCACTTGGGAAGAATCGGCGTGCTATACGCTGACCTTGGCCACCGCTTATCGCATGCTGTTCGGACATCATCCTCACGAATTGAAGCCGGGACAGAACGTGCTCGTCTGGGGGGCGTCGGGCGGTCTGGGCTGTTTTGCGATCCAGCTTGCGAATGCTGCCGGTGCAAATGCAATCGGAGTTATATCGGACGAGAGCAAGCGCGACTATGTTATGAGCCTTGGTGCCAAGGGTGTGATCAACCGGCGCGATTTTAAGTGCTGGGGTCAACTGCCAAAGGTGAACACGCCAGAATATAAGGAGTGGTTCACTGAGGCGCGCAAGTTCGGCAAAGCCATCTGGGACATCACCGGCAAGGGCAATAACGTAGATATTGTCTTTGAGCATCCAGGTGAGGCGACATTCCCGGTCTCGACATTTGTTTGCAAGCAGGGCGGGATGGTCGTCATCTGCGCCGGTACGACCGGGTTTAACTGCACCTTCGACGTGCGGTACATGTGGATGCACCAGAAACGGCTTCAGGGCTCCCACTTTGCCCATCTTGCGCAAGCCTCTGCGGCGAATCGTTTGGTCATCGAGCGTCGCATCGACCCTTGTATGTCAGAAGTTTTTCCCTGGAGTGAAATCCCCCAGGCGCATCTTAAAATGCTGAATAACGAGCACAAACCCGGCAACATGGCGGTTTTGGTGCAGAGCCCGCAAGTCGGTCTCCGGACGGTTGAAGACGTGCTTCACGCGTAGGGCTGACACCCGCCAGCAAGATCAAAACGTCAATAGTTATTAATGCCCGCGAATCGTTGTCAGCGTCGCGGGCGTTTTTTTTGGGGCGTGCACGTAAACCAAATCAGAGACTTGCAAATTCCGCACTCCCCGAAAATGGGGAGAAAGAATGCGCGAGTTTTAAGACATTTTTGTACAAGTTAAACTTGTATTAACTACTCGTTTACTTACTCTAAGGAGTGTGAATCGTGCAAAATCGTTTGCAGAATGAATGGATACTAGACGTTCTGACCGACTTGGGGAATTTCGCTCGGCAGAACGGGATGCGCGCCTTGGCGGAGCAAATAGACGATACGAAAATCGTCGCCTCGGGGGAACTGGTATCGCGTGTCGAGGAAAGTCGTCGCTATGAACATTCAACCGCGCCCGCGGCTGGACATGATACTGGAGGAACTGGAACGCATATCTGAGCCGGCGGAGTTGCAGGCGATCAGCGAAAGCTTGCGAGAATTCTTCCGGGTCGATCATCTGGTTTATCACTGGGTCAGTTCCGATGGGGAACAATATGGCTGCGGGACATACGATCGCACCTGGGCCCAGCACTATATTGAACAAGATTATATCCGCGTCGACCCTGTCGTTAAGGGCTGTTATCAGCGATTCCATCCGGTTGACTGGAAGCAGTTGGACTGGAGCAGCAAGGGAACACAGGCTTTCCTGAAAGAGGCAATGGCCTATGGGCTTGGCAATCAGGGATATTCGATTCCGTTGCGCGGCCCGAATGGTCAGTTCGCGCTGTTTACCGTAAATCATCGCTGTGACGATGAAACATGGGCCGCCTTCACCGAAGAGCACCGGCGTGAGCTCATCTTATGTGCCCATTACTTCAACCAGAAGGCACTGGAATTTGAGCCGGATCGAGCGCCAGGGCTGGCGCGGCAACTTAGCCCGCGGGAAGTGGACGCGCTGACCCTTCTGGCGCTGGGATACGGACGGGCGCAGGTCGCAGATACTCTCTCGATCTCGGAACATACGCTGCGGGTCTACATCGAATCCGCCCGTTTTAAACTTGGTGCTATCAACACAGTGCACGCGGTCGCACGCGCGGTCAGCCAGGGTCTGATCGTGATATCGACATCTCAGCCAAGTGGCTCGGTCGCGGATCCGTTAACGCACCGCGCTGCGGATTGAGCTCCTCTTAATCAGCAAAAGCGAGCGTTTTCCCATCTGAATAGAGGGGAAAAACGATGCTTCGCTATGTCTATGGCAATGATCTACACCAACACGCGCGTCTCGCGGATAGCATGTTTCGTGACAGGGCTTGTCAGTTTCGGGATCGTCTGGGTTGGGATGTCACCGTCGATATCAAAGGGCATGAGCGTGATGAGTATGACGAGCTCAATCCGCTTTATGTGATATGGGAGGGGCCCGACGGGTTGCATCGCGGATCCATGCGGTTTTTGCCGACAACAGGTCGAACAATGATCAACGAGCATTTTACCGATATTCTCGGCGGGGGCACGATTGTCAGTCCTTTGATTTGGGAATGCACCCGTTTCTGTCTGGCCAAAGGTGCAGAAAGCCGGATTGCCGCGGCTTTGATGCTGGGCGGTGGGGAACTGATGCAGCACTTTGGTGTCGCGCATTTCGCCGGTGTGTTCGACGCTCGCATGGTGCGGATTTATCGCATGATCGGTTCATCACCCGAAGTATTGGGCAGCAAAGGCGAGGGGCTTGACCGGATCAGCGTTGGGCTTTGGGAGTTTACCGAAGAGGCGCGCCGTTATGTTTCTCGTAGGGCAGAGGTGTCGCCGCAACTGTCAGAGCTTTGGTTTCGCAGCAGCTTCGGGAAGACGGTGCAAAAAGTGGCTGAGATGGCCTGAGAAACGATCAGTACGCCGTTTGGTCGCCTTCGACATGTTCGGTGGCGACCTGATCCAATCCGCGAAACCGGCTCCAGACCTTCCCGTTATGGCCCTCGAAGTAATACTCGCACGGTTGTTCGCCCCAACCCTCGATATGCCAGCACACCCCACCCTCGGCATCGATCGACCACGTTCCGGTTTTTCGCACACCGTTCCAAACGGTGTGCAGGGTTTCGTCGGGCGCATAGAACATACGTCCATGGACAGATCTCAGGGACGTCTTGCCGGCCAGAAAGGCCCGGGTTTCATCAGGCGTGAAGAGGACGGCGCTATTGGCATAGGCCAATGCACTGGCCGCGTCGGCCAGCAGATTGCCCGCTGTCAGATCTGGTTGACCGGTTATCACGCCGCTTTCGCTACGATATACAATGTCTTCGAAGACCACGTAGTCACGGCAAACAGGATCGGTGTCCTGTAATTCCCAACAAAGTTCGCCACTATCCTTTGCCGTCCATCGCCCTTTGGTCAGATTGCCATCCCGCACGACCAACAAGACACCGGTAGAGGAATAATAAGCCACACCGTCTTTCAGAGTTTGCGTCGTATCCCCGAACCTGTCGATCAGATCCACAGCTTGGGCCTGTCGTGGAACCTCACTCTCCGCGAGCACAGGACCTGCCATGCAGATGAGGCCGATGAGAAGGCAGCGGGCGACAATTTCAATGTGCATTTCATCTTCCGTCCAAGTCTTACACAAAACTATGCTGCAAAATCTGATCTAAGCAAGTTTTGATTGAATACATATTCAGTCGATGGCAAACTTCAGGCATGTTGGATGAGAGGCGGCGAAGATGAAGGCAGGCGCAGCAAGAGGTCTTGCGGCAGCGATGGTCGCATTTTTGGCAACCGCTACAGGCGCGCACGCCGACGAAGTGGTCTTCGAATTCGATGTCTGCGGTGCCCCGAATTCGACCGTGCCAGGCTGGGTCCCGAACGGAGACCCGAATGTGAATGGCAAAGTGACGCTCACCATTGATTCCGAGGTAGGTCTGATGACGCTTGAGCCTTCGGAAGAGCTTTTGTCCAGCATCCGCTACGTCACATTGCACGCGCATCTTTATGATGCCAAACACCGTCTCTCGACGTCGGAGAAAGGGCAGTCCACGATTTGCTGGGCCTACTATAACACGACCAGCCGGGGCGGTATCTGTGATCCCGAAGACTATGATTGCCAGTCTCTCACAGGCGTCAGCAAATGGCCCTGGCAGGAATATGGCT
>JBCCNY010000187.1:0-6523 GCA_039025595.1 Pseudomonadota bacterium
GCTCATTGCCCGCCCAGCCATTGGCTGTCGCCACTGCTGCCATCTCTTCCGATCCGTCGTTGTAGTACTGGATCATGCCATCGCCGTTCTTGTCTTCCCAATCGAGAAGGCCGGTTTTCTGCCATGTCAGCATCCAGTCGTAGTTCGGATCGCTCTGGATGGTCTCGACCGAGACAGCCGCCTGATCCGTGCCGTTGGGCCAGAACATCTCTGTGATGTTCAGGCGTGCCATGGCACCCACGGCCGGAGCGGTCAGGTAAAGCAGCGCGATGAAGACCAGCGCCCAGCCGGCAGACCAGCGTGCATCGGACACCTTCGGCACCGTGAAGAAGCGCATGATGACGTGCGGCAGACCCGCTGTACCGATCATGAGCGACAGGGTGAACAGAACCATGTTCAGCGTATCGGCGTGATGCATCGTGTACTCGTTGAAGCCGAGATCGGTCACGATGGCGTCCAGCTTGGTCAGCAATGGCTCACCGCTCGCGGCATGATCGCCAAAGAGGCCAAGACCCGGGATCGGGTTGCCGGTCAACTGAAGCGAGATGAAGATGGCCGGGATGGTGTAGGCTAGGATCAGCACGACGTATTGTGCCACCTGCGTGTAGGTCACGCCCTTCATGCCGCCAAAGACCGCGTAGGCAAAGACCACGCAGGCGCCGATCAGCAGACCGGTTGTGTTGTCCACCTCGAGGAAACGGCCGAAGGCCACGCCAACGCCGGTCATTTGTCCAATCACGTAGGTGGTCGAGGCCACGATCAGACAAATAACCGCCACCATGCGCGCGGTCGAGCTGTAGAACCGGTCGCCGATGAACTCGGACACCGTGAACTTGCCGAACTTGCGCAGGTAAGGCGCCAGCAACAGCGCCAGAAGCACGTAGCCGCCGGTCCAGCCCATCAGGAAGGATGAGTTGTCATAGCCGGTGAAGGCGATGAGGCCGGCCATTGAAATGAAGCTGGCTGCAGACATCCAGTCCGCCGCCGTCGCCATCCCGTTGGTGACCGGGTGAACGCCGCGTCCTGCGGCGTAAAACTCTGATGTGGATCCAGCCCGGGCCCAGATTGCGATGCCGATATAGAGCGCAAAGCTCGCGCCCACAAACAGCAGGTTGATTGTAAATTGATCCATTGTTTCAGGCCCTTATTGCTCGTCGACGCCGTATTCGCGGTCGAGCTTGTTCATCCGCCAGGCGTAATTGAAAATCAGCGCGAGGAAGACCAGGATCGACCCTTGCTGAGCAAACCAGAAACCCAGATCGGCGCCGCCGACCGCGATCCCGGAGAGCAGCGGGCGCAGCAATATGCCAAAGCCGAAGGAGACCAGCGCCCATATGACGAGGCTCCACATGATGATCCGCAAATTTGCCGACCAATAGTCTTTATCGTTTTTTTCGTCAGACATGGATGGTCCTCCCTGTAATGACGGTTTCGGTTACCGGAGCGGGCTCCTCCCGCGGCCGGGGTTTCAGGCCATTGTCTCCTCGACAACGGTTGTCAGGCTCTGCTCGACCTGCTCAATGTCCTGCATGGCGTCCACGTTGCGCAGCACGCCTTGCAGTCCGTAGTAGGAAATCAGCGGTGCGGTCTGGGCGTGGTAAGCCGCCAGTCTCTGCGTCACGGTTTCTGCATTGTCGTCGGCGCGGCGGGTAAAGAAGGCGCCTCCGCATTGATCGCACTCGTCCTGATTTTGAGGTGTTTTGAACGTGTCATGATATCCTTCGCCGCATCCGGCGCAGGTGAAGCGACCCGAAATCCGTTCCACCATGGCGGCGTCATTTACCTCGAGGCTGATCGCTGCGCCGACGCCGCGACCGGTTTCGGCCATGAGCCTGTCCAGGGCCTCGGCTTGTATTTCTGTGCGCGGAAAACCGTCGAAAATGACACCGGTCTCGCAATCGGATTGGCCCAGTCGATCCCGCAGAATATTGATGACGATCTCATCCGACACCAGATCGCCGCGTTCCATCACTGTTTTCGCGGCGAGGCCCGCATCGGTGCCTTGCGCCACCGCATCGCGCAGCAGATCGCCGGTCGACAATTGGACGAGGCCAAAGCGGTCCTGGATTTTGCGCGCCTGCGTTCCCTTGCCGGCGCCGGGAGGGCCAAGCAGGACGAGATCCACCGCTTTTGCGTCTGTTACTGCGCCATCCATCGGGCCGCTCCTACTTGTTCGCGCGGTTTTCGATCAGATCTTCGACGACGGACGGATCCGCGAGCGTTGACGTATCGCCCAGAGTGTCAAAGTCGTTTTCCGCGATCTTGCGCAGGATGCGCCGCATGATCTTGCCCGACCGTGTCTTGGGCAGGCCGGGCGCCCACTGAATGACATCGGGTTTCGCAATCGGGCCGATTTCAGTCCGGACCCACTTTTGCAGCTCCGCGCGCAGCTCTTCGCTGGCGTCGACGCCTTCCATCAGGGTGACGTAGCAATAGATGCCCTGGCCCTTGATATCATGGGGATATCCGACGACTGCGGCTTCGCTAACGGTTTCATGGGCAACCAGAGCGCTTTCCACCTCGGCGGTGCCCATCCGGTGGCCTGAGACGTTGATGACATCGTCGACACGACCGGTGATCCAGTAATATCCGTCCTCGTCGCGGCGGCACCCGTCGCCGGTGAAGTAATAGCCCTTGAACATCTCGAAATAGGTCGAGACGAACCGGTCGTGATCGCCCCAGACCGTGCGCATCTGACCGGGCCAGCTGTCTTTGATCGCCAGCACACCTTCGCTCGCGCCGTCAAGGATATTACCCTTGTCATCAAGGATGACCGGCTGGACGCCGAAGAAGGGGAGCGTGGCCGATCCGGGTTTGGTGGGTATTGCGCCGGGCAGCGGCGTGATCAGGATGCCGCCGGTTTCGGTCTGCCACCACGTGTCCACGATCGGGCAGGATTCGCGTCCCACATTTTCGTTGTACCAGACCCAGGCCTCGGGATTGATGGGTTCGCCGACTGAGCCGAGGATCCGCAGGGAGGACAGATCATATTTCTCGACCCAGTCGGTACCCTTCCCCATCAGCGCCCGTATCGCCGTGGGCGCTGTGTAGAACTGGGTGACCTTGTGTTTTTCGCAGACGGCCCAGAACCGTCCGGCATCAGGGTAAGTGGGCACGCCCTCGAACATCAGCGTTGTCGCGCCGTTCGCGAGCGGGCCGTAGACGATGTAGCTGTGGCCCGTTACCCAACCGACATCGGCGGTGCACCAATAGATGTCACCGTCATGATAATCGAAGACGTATTGATGCGTCATTGCGGCATAGGTAAGATACCCGCCGGTCGTGTGCACCACGCCTTTGGGATGGCCCGTGCTGCCCGACGTGTAGAGAATGAAGAGCGGATCTTCCGCGCCCATTTCCTCAGGCGGGCAGTCTGTGCCGACCGTCTTTGCAAGATCCTCGTAACGAACATCACGGCCCTCGATCCAGTCGACCTGGTCGCCCGTGCGCTCCACGACCAGCAACTTGCAATCGTGCATCACGCGACGCAGGGCTTTGTCGCAGTTGGATTTCAGCGGTGTTGCGCGACCACCTCTCGGGGCGTGGTCGGCGCAGATCACCACCTTGGCGTCGCAGCCATTGATCCGATCGGCCAGGGCATCAGGGGAGAAGCCGGCAAAGACGATCGAATGAATGGCGCCGATGCGCGCGCAGGCGAGCATCGCATAAGCGGCGGCGGGGATCATTGGGAGGTAGATGATCACCCGGTCGCCTTTGCCCACGCCCATTTCCTTCAGGACGTTGGCGAAAACACAGACTTCACGGTGCAATTCGGCATAGCTGATATGACGCGCGGGATCGGACGGATCATCGGGCTCCCAGATGATCGCGGTTTGATCGCCGCGTGTGGCAAGATGCCGGTCGATGCAGTTGGAGGACACGTTGAGCGTGCCCTCCTCAAACCATTTGATGGAGACGTTATCGTAGGCGTAGCTGGTATTTTTGACCTTCGAGTAAGGTTTGATCCAGTCCAGACGCTGACCGTGTTCAGCCCAAAAACCCTCTGGATCCTCCACCGATTGCTGGTACATTTGCGCATATTTTTCTGCATCGGCATGCGCAGATTTTACGAGGTCAGCAGGTGGTGCATAAATCGGGGAATTGCCCCCGTCGGACGGGCCTTGAACTGTCATAATGTCTCCTCCGATTGGCGCGTTCCGGGGCGTTGGTTGGCGGAAAAAGGAACAGCGCTTTTATAAATCCATACTATCACAGCGATAGAATTCATTGATTTAGAGCAAATTCTGAAAGTGCTGTTTTGTAAATTCGAAAATCAATTGGGAGAAAATTTAAGTAATATTCTTTAACTAATATCAAAATTTCCAAATAAAATCAGATATTGTTGTTTTTAAAATGTATACGTTTGTGTGCTGAAAATTGCGTTAAGTACGGGCTTGGGTCAGCTATCGCGTCGAAAGGGGCATGCGGCAAGTTGACGCATGTCATTGATTTTCGAGAATCAACTTTCGCTTGTTTTGCCTCCTTCCTTGTTCAGATCCGCATAGCGGCGCCACTAGACCGGTCGGACTTCCGTTCAGGCGTGAGCTTATGTTCATGAGCACGTCATGCAGACGCAACTTGATGTTATGATGGAGTATTCGTTTCGTTGCGTTGCGCGCTGCCTTTGAACAGATCGGAAAGCGCGGATTGAACGAGTTTGCGGACCGAAGGTCGAGGTTCAGCGTAAAAGGGTAACGGGCGACACACCTCCATCGCTGCAACACCGACGCGTGCGGTGAGCGCGCCATTGACCAAACCCTCGCCAAAGCGGCGCGACAGTTTGGAAAGAAGCCCACCGCCAGCAACAGAGCTTAACATGTCATCGCCCACCGCGACGGCGCCTGTGGCCACAAGATGTGTCATGACGCTGCGCGTCAGCCGCCAGGTGCCCAGTCGGCCTGTGCGTCCGCCATAGATCTCGGCGATGCGTCGGATCATGCGCAGATTGGCGAAAAGGGCGGCAGCGACATCTGCCAGCGCCAAGGGGACGAGGGCTGTAACTGTAGCAACCTGCCGTGCGGCAGCCGAAACCTCGCGTTCGGCCTGCCGGTCCAGCGGCGCCAATAGAGTGGTCTCCGCCAGTGACAGCAAGATGTCCCCATCAACTTGGTGAGGGGCCTGTTCACGAAGATGCGCCAGGCCCCAACTTGTATCATCCCGTGCCGCAAAAAGACGTTCCAATTGCGCGACGATTTTCTTCGCGCTGACGAGGTCGGGCGCGTTGAGACAGGATCTTGCCGCCTCCTGGATCTGATCGATCCGAGCGAGCCGCGCAAAAGCCGCGGCTTCTCGCAGCGCCGCCAACACACATCCCAGAATGACGAGACCAGCGAGGCCCGCGGCAACATAGCCAAGCACCATTTGCCGCTCGATCAGAGATGTCACGAAATCCCATATGGCGATGGAGAGCCAAAGACCGACCAAACCGGCCAGAGCAGACCAGATCAAGCGGGCGAGGCGGGAGGGTCTGCGCGCGGCCAATTCTGCGGCTTGCTGCATGGCCACCGGCGCGTCAGGTATTTTAGCGTCTGGATCGGGCAAGGGGGGCGCAGCAGCTGGATCCGGCGCGGGCTCGTCATCGATATCAATCAGGACTGGTTTGCGTCTCATCTCATCGCTCCGCTACAGCCGATCGCCCAAAAGAAATTCTGCCGCCCGATCCAGCCGGATATGCGGCAACCCGTTCGCTGCGCTCTGCGTGGCGGCGGGTGCAAAATGCATATTCCCATATTCGGCATCCAGCCATTGTGGTGCGCCCTCTTGCGCGTCGCGCAGCAGATGCGTCGGATCCTCTGGCAAAGCACCGGGGTAGAAAGCGGCCTGACGACCCAGTGTGCCATCTGCATTCAGGCATGTCCCACGCACGCAAGGAAGCGTCTCGCCATCATGCTGGCGCTCCTCTTCGGTTGTTGTGCGCAAAGAGGCCAGGGCAAGTGACGCGGTCTGGGCGCCCGCGAATTCCGCCCGTCCTCGCGCCTCCGTTACCAATGCTTCGACAATGCGCGTGAGGCGCGCATGCTGACTGTGATGCAAGTGATCGGCCTTCGTGGCCGCAAACAGAATCTTCTCCACCCGCTTTCCCAGCAAAATCCGGGTCAGAAACGCATTCCGACCGGGTCTGAACGCCACAAGAATATCCGCCATGGCGCGACGCATATCATCAAGGGCGGCGGGCCCATCATGGATCGCGCTCAGCACATCGCACAAGACAATCTGCCTGTCGATGCGGGCAAAGTGGTCCCGGAAAAACGGTTGTATGACGCGGGATTTATAGGCCTCGAAGCGGCGCTCCATCTCGCGCCACAAGGCACGTCGCGACGGGCGATCCGGGCTTGGAAGGGGCGCGAAGGTCAAAACGGGAGATCCGGCCAAATCGCCTGGGAGGAGAAATCGGCCTGGCGTGCAATCGGCAAGGCCGGCCCGACGCGCGGCATGAAGATAGTCGGTGAATGATCGCGCGAGAGCTTGCGCGGTAACCTCGTCAAACGGGGCGGTTGCATCCGTTTTAGCACATAAAGCGAGA
>JBCCNY010000188.1:0-6518 GCA_039025595.1 Pseudomonadota bacterium
GCCGCCTTCAAAGCTGCCGGAATTGAGATTGTGAAAGAGGTCCAGTACCCCGCCGCCGGCGCACCTGCCGAGCAGGTCGTCCGCCCGATGATGGAGGCGGCGCCGGACATTTTATGCTGGTGCACCTCCTATACGCCGCTTGTGCACGACATGACCGACTATGCCCATGCCTCTGGCTACAAAGGACAGATCCTGTCCTGTACCCTCGATCACTATGACCGTCTGGTCGAGCGGTTAGGGATGGACTTCATGGAAGGCGTGACGTTCCAGTTCCCGGATTTCGACGATCCGGCTCTGACAGAGAAGGCGTTTTTCTTCAACCAGCCCAAGACTTTTTACGATGAGTTTAATGCTGCGCATCCGGGGGGCTGGACGGCGGTCAGTTGGGAATATGTGGCGATCCTCGATATCTGGCATGCCGCTGTGCAGAAAGCCGGTACGAACCATCCCGCCTCCGTTCTTGCGGCGATGAAGCAGCTGGGTGAGGTCACGCATGCTTTTGGCGCGGCGGAATGGTGGGGGAAGGCGCTCTTTGGAATTGATAATGTGCTTGTGGGTGACTGGCCCGTGGTCACGCTGCGCAAGGGCAGGGCGCGGATCGCTGAGTTTGGATCTGTCCCGAACTGGTTGCGCCGCCATGAGAACCTGTTGCGCGCCGAGATGGAGGCCCTGGGCCAGATGTGGCAACAACGCTTGCAACATGACACATCGGTAGAGCTTTCTGCGCGCTCGGTCTGACAAGCGCGCTTGAGTTCCACGGCGAAGACTTGACACGCTGGTTGACGTTCACCCTCGGGAATGGTCAACCAAAGGCTCAAAGCGCGGGGCGCATCCGTGCTCGGGAAAGAGCGTGACATGAGCCATAATGTCTTTATCGACGGCGAGGCCGGTACGACGGGGTTGCAGATCCGCGCCAGGTTGGCGCACCGCTCCGATATTCGTTTGTTGAGCCTGGATGATGCCCATCGCAAGGATCTGGACGCCCGGATGGCGGCGATGAGAGAGGCGGATGTCTCGATCCTGTGTTTGCCCGACGCAGCGGCGCGCGATATCGCGGACCGGCTCGCGCCGACGGAGGCGCGTTTGATCGATGCCAGCACGGCCCATCGGGTCGATCCCGGTTGGGTTTTCGGTTTTCCGGAACTGGCTCGGGAGTTCCGGGCGCGTCTGACCGGGGCGTCGCGGGTATCGAACCCGGGCTGTTATTCCACCGGTGCCATCGGGCTTCTGGCGCCGCTCACCGCAACGGGACAGATCGCGCCAGACGCGCCCTTGTCGATCAACGCCATCAGCGGCTATTCGGGTGGCGGAAAGTCGTTGATCGAGGAATTCGACAGCGGGCAGACGGATGGCGCCTTCGTCTACGCCTTGGGCCAGAGCCACAAACATGTGCCTGAAATCATGCACTATGGCGGTTTGTCTAAACGTCCCATCTTCGTGCCATCGGTGGGCGCTTTCGCGCAGGGCATGGTTGTCCAGATCCCGTTGCCTTTTCTTGATCCGGGGCAGAAAGAGGCCATCGAGGACACGCTTCATGGCGCCTATGATGCCAGTTCCTTTGTCTCGGTTGTGGCGCCTGAATCCTATGGCGCGCGGCTGGACCCTCGCAGGGTGAACGGGACCAACCGGCTGGAGCTTTCGGTGCAGGGCGATGACGCCACGGGGTGTCTGGTTCTGGTGGCCGTGCTCGACAATCTTGGCAAGGGCGCCAGCGGCGCGGCGGTGCAAAACCTCAACATCCTGCTTGGTTTGGATGAAACCACAGGTTTGGATGCGTAGGCGCACCGAAACGCCGTACATTGCGAGGGCCCTATCCGGTCAAACCTGACAGAGCTCAGCCGTCTTGCAAGAGCAGCGCCTGTTCCTCGATCAGGTTGAGTTTCACAAACTCCACTGCTTGGGCCACATCGCGCGCGGCAATGGCCGCATGCAGGACAGCATATCGTTTACGCGCCTCCTCGATCCGCTTGGGTGTCAGGGCGCGCCGACGCAATTCCGTATGCGCGCCCTGCGCCGCCGTATCCACCGCGAGCCGATAGCATGAGGCCAAGAGTGCATTCCCGGTCCCTTCAGCAATCTGCATCAAAAACCGGTCTTCAAGTGCGATAAAGGCATCGACATCGCTGCCCGTGGCATCCAGTTCTGTCACGAGCCCAGCCAAATCACTGATTTTGCGCGGTGACATGTTGACCACAGCCAACCGCACGATCTCGGGCTCGAGAACGCCTCTGACCACAAGGTGGTCGAGCGGGCTGGTCTCTCCCGCCACGGTTTCTGCGGAGAGGTGTGGCTGCGCACCGGGCCGCCAGGTGACAAAACTGCCAGAGCCGGCACGACGACGGATCACGCCGCGACTTTCCAGCACATCCAACGCCTCGCGCACAGTATTGCGCGCAACACGCATCTCCGCTGCCAAGGCGCGCTCTGAGGGAAGTCGCGCTTCAAAAGAGTAAGCGCCGGATTTCACACGTGCAAACAGGGTGTCCACAACAATCTGAACCGTCGCGCTCATTGGGTATCCCAACCATAGCGACATGTCGTCACCAGAGAAGGATCGGGTCATGTTTTGGCGTCAGACCAATTCATGATTATTGGTATAAATTGGTCTGATCCAAACGGCAAGAGCTTTGTCTGAGCGTACGAATTGAACCCTCACCTTTTCAGCACTAGAAAACCCGGATGGCGGCTCTTTTTTCCTCATCCACCCAGTGGGTCCGGCCCGAATGGATCGACTACAACGGCCATCTTAACATGGGCTATTACAGCGTGCTCTTTGACCTGGCTGCCGATGAGGCCTACCAAACGCTGGGGTTTGGGCCCGACTATCTTGCGCAGACGGGCCACACCACCTATACGGCAGAGTTCCACATCCGCTATCTGCGCGAAGTGAAGCAAAGTGATCGCCTTCAGGTCAGTTTTCGTGTCATCGATTTCGACGCGAAGCGGTTTCACACGTTTCAGGAAATGTATCATACAGATGGCTGGCTGGCGGCAACGGGCGAGGGTCTTGCGCTCCATGTCGATACGAGCGGTCCGAACGTCGCTCCGATGCCAACGGAGATCCAAAGCAAACTGGCCCGGATCAAAGAGCAAAGCGGCCCACATCCCCAAGGAGTGGGACGAGCGGTCTCTATGCGCAGACCGTAGGATCGGGTATGCCGCACATGCTATGTCACCATTGCGGGCTTTGCGTTCAGCGCTGCGCGCGCATCAAGACGGCACCACAAGCACTAGCCACCACAATCGGAACAAAGACAAGCCCCGGCGTGGCAGTGCTGACACTTCCCGCGATTGCAGGTCCGATCACCCCTCCGCTGGCATAGGCCAGGGAAAAAACAGAAGCTCCGGCGACCAGCATCTGCCCCCGATGTTCGCGCCCCAGAATGGCGAGCGCCGCCGTGTAAAGACCTGATATCGCGGCTCCGCCCAGAGCGGCAAGCGGCCAGATGATCGGATACAGGACTGGCAAAAGCGAGAGCATCAAAAAGACAAAAGCGCTGACCCACAGGCAGAGCCTTGCGACCTGCCAGCGGTTCAGACGGTCCAGCAGGAGGCCCAAAATCGGCTGCGCTAACACCATTCCCGCGCAGAGCACCGCAAACATGACCGCCGCCGTCCCACTATCTGCCCCGGCATTGGTCATGAAAACCGGGGTCAAAGACAGCGCGATCACGTCGACAAACCCGAAAAGAAGCACAAGGCTCACCAGAGCCGGGCTTGCCTTGATGAAAGCGGGGAGATCGGACAATTTTGGCTTGTCCGGTTCGACTCGGGCCCGGCGGGCCATAAGAGCCAGAACAAAGGCAACCGCGGATAGTAAAAGTGCGCAACAGGCGAAGGCCCAGCCATTCGCCGTGCCAAAAAGCGGAATAGCGAGCGGTCCGACGACAAATCCCGCCGACATGCCCGCACTATAAAGACCAGAGACGCGCCCGCGCACGGTGTCGGCGGTTGCGGCGTTGAGCCAGGCTTCGCCAAAAACATAGATCGCGTTCACGCAGGCGCCCATAAAGAAGCGCAGCAGAAACCACGCAAACAGAGACCCCGCTAAGGCAAAACCGGTGATTGCCAGCGCCGTTCCCAAAAGCCCCGCAACGATCACCTGACTGGCGCGAAGGTAACGGCTGATCGTGGGGACAACGAAGACGGACAAACCCAATCCGGCAATGTAGGCGGCGGCGTTCAATCCAATCATCGCATCCGACACGCCACGCTCGGCCAGGATTAGAGCAATGAGAGGATAGGTCAGCCCTTGCGCCACGCTGAAAACGGTGATGCCCACGGTGACCGTGACCACCGACCACAGATCTGTATCGTGCTCGATTGGGGTTTCATATCCCATCTGGGACCGCTCGGGGCGTTGCATGGCGGGCCTTACTTATCGGGGGGTCTTGCGGTTTTCCTTAGGGCGGTCGCTGCGCTCTGGCAATCGCTGGCTGGAGTTGTCTGGGGTATCACTCAGGTTGCGCGCGTAATCGTAGCACGGCGGCACCTGCTTGCGTGTTGAGCGTCAGCGTGTCGTCTTCTCGCGTATACCCGCTCACGGTACTCATCGCGTTCAACACATCTTGTTGAAGCTTCTCTCGATCTTGAGGGCAGGCCATAAGCGTTCCCGCGAAATCCTGCGGAAAACTAAGAGCGCCGGCGCCGTCCTCCGATCGATGGATCTCTGCTATGCCGGTAAAGCGATTGCAACCGGAATAGAGCCCAAATCGCCCCTCGCCATCCAGCGTCAGGGTCGGTGGATCGTCAATTGAAACCGCGCGCCCCGCAATTTCGATTACTTCCCAAGTCAGTCCAGCGATGGATCCGGACTCGTCCGAGCTTGATATTTGTTGTGAGACTTTTGTCAGCATGAGTTCGATCTCATGCGTTGCATCACGGGTCAGGGCCAGGTGGTGCGCCGTCGTTCTGAAATGGGTAACCTCCCCAGACAGGATCGCTGCCGAGACGCTGTAGCTTTGCCGGTTGTCGATCAGCGCCGGATCATAGCGCAGCGTCACGTCCATTGGCACGCCGGTGAGCTTAAAACGTTGCGATGACAGGCGCGTCGCGGCGACGTCCGCTCGCGAGACATCGAGTAGCGCGACCTCCAGCACGGCATTGGGCGGTGGCGCGATGCGTTCGCGATAGCCGATTGTCAGCTTCAAAAGGTTGTCGTCGGCCATCACTGGCGAGATGGACGCAGTCCAAAGAGAGGTGGCGATCAGCAGTATACGGAGCGGCATAAGCATCGGTTTAAGTCGCAAGCACCTTTGCCTTCTGGGCGTCGAATTCCGTATCGCTCAGAATGCCTTTTTCCTTCAGCGCGGCAAGCCTTTCCAATTCATCGGCCGCCGAGACGGTGGCAACTGACCGGATGTAGTTCCGCTGCGCGTCCTCCATCTTCTCCAAAACGGCGCGGTTGTGCTCTTGCATCTTGTCGCCGCGCAAAACGAGATAGGCTAAGACACCGAGCCAAGGTAGCAGCATAACAGCCCCGATCCAGATCGCTTTGCTCAGACCGTTAAGGTCCTTTGAGCGAAAGATATCTGATACCACCGAGATCATCACCCAGAACCAGGCCACCATCAGAAACAGCCAGAAAATCGACCAGATTATATCGAAAAAGCCAATGCTCTCTTCCATGGTTGAACCCCCTCGTCGCGCCCGCCGCGCGTGCACTGTCCAAGCCACGTTACGCCTCGCATACCGGGATCGGCAAATGAAATTTCGAAGACGCGTCATGCAGGCCAGAACGAGGAGGCGAAGACGCTCTTGCCAGTCTTTTTGACTTTGATGTCAGAACAAAAAGGGGCGCGGAAAAGCCCGCGCCCTCTGTGCCGTTGAGACGGAGGTGGTTCGCTCAATCAGAGATCAGATGCCGGCGTGCTCTCAATACCTGGCCAGTTGGTGTCTGCCTTTTCAATCATGCCGGTTTCGTCTTCAAGAAACAGGTTATGTGCACCATCTGATGAATTCAGGTAAAGCTGGCCGTCAACAACTTTGAACAGCTGGGGTTGCGTAGGAATTTTCTTACCCTTGCTTGTGCCCACCGCGCACCAGCCACCATAGGCCGGGGCGAACTTTGCCGGATCCGCTTTGAAGGCGGCTTTGTTTTCGGCGGAAGAGAATTTCCAGACCACGTCATTGTACTCGAATTTGAAATCTGCCTTGCCTTTTGTCGGTGCGCCTGCCGTGTGATAGGCGACGGGATCATAGCCTTGGATGGCAATGTTTTTTTCCGTGTCAGCGATGAAGAATTCGTCGGCGGCTTGTGCGGCACTGACCGAGACGAAGGCGGAAACAGCGGCGGCGACAAGTCCGTGGCGGAGGGTTTTCATGTTCATGTGTCCTTTCGGGTTGCATTAAGGCTGGGCCGATGGCGATCTGCCCGGCGACAAACTGCAGTTCCTTGCTTCGAAATCCCAATGAACTTGCGTCACGCCGGGATCACATTTCCAGCAGATTGCCGTGTGCTGCACGCGCAATCCAAGGCAATTTGCCGGGGGTCCGAAACGGTGAGGTCTTGAGGAAAA
>JBCCNY010000189.1:0-6460 GCA_039025595.1 Pseudomonadota bacterium
CTCCGCGCCCCACAAGCTCGACTCACCGGCATTCTCGATGGTGAAGTCGTTTGGCCCGCCAGGGCCAAAGATTGTGACCTGTTGATCCGTCCAATCCGTGTAGAAGAGGTTGGCATTGGCGAACAAACGACCGTCCAAAAACTCCCCGCGAAACGCGATCTCATAGTTTTTGGTGAATTCCGGGTCAAATTCACTGACCTCTGTGGTCAGCGGATTGATGTCCGATCCTCCGGCCCGATACCCCTCCTGATAGGTGAAGCTCGTCGTGAGTCCCGGGCGAAACTCGTAGATCAGACCAAGCTTCGGCAGAAAGGCGTCAAAACTTGCGTCTGTATCTGTTTGTTCAACACCGAAAATTGGAGAGGGAGGTGTCGGGCCAGGATCGAGCGTCCTGGAACTGAAATTCGAAATCCTGACGTCCTCGCGATCATAACGGGCCCCGATGATGGCGGACAGGCCGGGCACAACGCGCGCCATTTCAAACTCGATCTCTCCAAAAATAGCCCAGTTCTCACTCTTTGTGGTGCCATCGCTTTGAACCAAGGCGTCGACTCCGGGCGGCAAAGGCACCGGCACAGAAGGGCCCCGAATCCGACTAAATGAATTTAGGTCCACTTCGGAATTGACATAAAACAGCCCGACGACGCCCGAATATCCTGCACCGTCGAAGAGAAGACGCAGATCCTGTTCGAAACTCTCGCTGTCCGTGACCCCACTGTTAAAACCGCCATCCGCGGCGGTATTGTCGAAATCAAAAAAACCGGTTGTATCTGCCGTGTAAAAGCTGGTCTCAGATTCCAACCGGATACCGCTGCCCAGATCGTAAGATACACGCAGACCGTAGATTTCTTGTGTGGCTTCGAAAGAGTTCTCAATGTCGGTCGCAAACAGCCGGGCCGACGGGAACAAGCTGTCATCGACATTGGTCGAACCAAATTCGTTGTCTTGATAGGAATAAGAGAGGATCAATTCGAGCCGGTCTGTGGGGTTCAAGCGCAACTTTGCGCGCAACTGATCGGATTCTGTGCGGTCTGCATCGTCGGTTCCCAGGAACGTATTTCTCACATCGCCGTCGTCGCGAATGAAATCGCCTGAAAGACGCAGCGCAGCCCGGTCTTCAACGAGGACTTGGTTTATCGAAAAAGCGCCTTCATAAAAATCATCCGTCTCCAGCCCGCCGCGCAGGCGGTATTCGTTTTCGTAGATCGGATCGCGGGTGCGGATCACCACTGCACCGGCCAAGGCGTTACGTCCCTGCTGCGTTGACTGTGGACCGCGCAGGATCTCAACCTGATCCACATCCCAGGTGGGCAACAGCCCGCCACCTGTTCCCAAACCGTTCGGCAGGGCAATGCCGTCCACCTGAGTGCTGATCAATGGCAACAGGGAACCAGAGACGCCAAACTGTGAAATGCCGCGGATCGTGAAGCCGTTCCGCCCGCTGATTTGCGAAACATTGGGCGCGCGTTCGATCGCATCGAAGACGCTGCCATCTCCGCGCGCTTCGATTTCCTCGCCACGAACGACAGTAGCGGATGTCTGGCTGTTCTGAAGGGTCCTATCCTGCAGTTCGCCTCGTACAACGAGTGTGCCGAGGTCAAAAGCGTCGTCATCCACTGCGTTTTGTGTCACCGTCTCAGGGAAGCTGAGGATTGCAGCATCGGCTTCTGGTGCGCTGAAAGATAGTCCGGTGCCTTCTAGCATTGCAGCTAGTGCGGCATGAGCGGACATTTCACCCCTTACAGACTTGCTATACCGCCCGTCGATGAGGTGTTTCGGAGCCAAGACTTGCATGCCCGTTTCCACGCCGAACTCATCGAGGGCGGCAGCAAGAGGTTGCGCTGGTATGTCGATCGTATCCGCGTGCGCGACCGATCCGGTGATTGTAAGCCCGAGCGACAGTGCGGTGCTCGAAAAAAGCCAAAAACGGCGCATGTGTGTCCCCTTGGTTCAGGCGAACAACACTTGCCGCCTCATATCACTAACGACACAAGGCAAAGCATTTTCGAGGTACGTGTTCAGAATTTTATCAGAGGCGACGTTCGATACGAAAACCCCTGGCGTTCTATAACCTTTTGAAATGTAGCTCAAAGCTCAGACGTCCAGTCTGGTGCGTTGCGTAGAACTAGTCGCGTATAACCATGCGCCCGACGCCCGGCACATGGATCAACTTGCCGCCTCCGGTCTGAGCCAAAATACGAAGCGCTGCTAGCGGCTTCGAAAGGTCAATATTTCCACTGACAACTGAGTTGCGTATGGCGTTATCCGTAAAGACAATCGGGCCTGCGATGCGCCGCTCAAGGATCGCAGCGGCCTGCCCAAGCGTCAGACCATCGACTGACAAGCGTTCGGTCCTCCAGGTCGCCAGTGATGCAATTTCCCGCGTTTCTATCATCGCACCTAGATCATCAGACCACTTTAGTTGAGCGCCAGCCTGCAGTCGCAGGGTTTCACCTGGCAGGTCAACATCCACCGTGCCTTCTGCAACGCTCACCATCACAGTGCCATCGACGAAAGCCGTCTCGAACTCCGTCCCAACGACTGTGATCAAAACCTCGCCGACTGTCACCGTAAAAGCCCGTGTTTCGCTTTCGACCGTAAAGAAGGCTGCGCCTTCAAGGAGTTCGATTTCGCGATTTGCGCCGTCCGTCTCGTCGACAAGGGCAGATCCGGCGTCAAGGAAAGCAAAGTCCCCCGAGACCAGTGTGGCCTTCTGAGGCGTACCTCTAGTGTATAGGTCTGCCAGAACTGCAATGCGAATGGAATCATAGGCGAGTGCTCCAGCGCCGATCAGTCCGAAAAAAATAAGGACTACAGACCTAAGTACCTTCGACGCTCGCGCGACCCCGGATGCTTTCCAAGTCTTCAGGACGTGATCATATACGTCCTTGTGTTCTTCGCTTTGCGAAATGAACTCGTCGCGCCTTGCTTGTGTCGCCCGGTTTTCGGGTTCGTCCCGCATCTGCAAGAAGATCTCTATAGCTTCTTGCATAAGAGCTTCGCGTCGACTTCCCGACATATCTCTCCTCAAGCGAAGTGGGCTTTCTATTACATCAACGCCGCCGGCACACAAAAATTCGGCCAGTTTCAGAATTTATTTGTCGGTAAGCATTGCGAGTTTCAAAAGCGCGTCCGCAATCAATTTGTAAGCGGTGGACGTGGCGACACCCATTTCGTCGGCGATCTGCTGGTACGTGTATCCTTCGACACGGCTGAGCCGGAACGCTCGTAGTGATTTCGCAGGAAGGCTCTGTAGCGCCAGTATAACGTTCATAAGGTCTTGTCTTGCAATGATGATCCGTTCCGTATCCGGCGCATTGTCAAACAACAGTGCATAGGCTTTCATCCGCACGCATTCACGGTCTGTTTTCTTATGCCAATCGAACGCCAGGTTCATGATGATCCGACGAAAGATTGGTATCGCATCAGAGACCGGATACGATCTACTGCTCCATTGGACCCAGCTGTCTTGGACCAGCTCTTCAGCAATAGCGCGATTCTTGACTAAAGAGTTTGCGAGAGCGAGAAAGTCACTTTGACGTGCTATGAAGGTGTCTAACGCAGTGTTATCCCGTCTCTCGGCCATAGCGTCCATCCCGATACTCATGCAACGACGTCTGGCTTTGGGATTTCGACGGCTTGTCGGTCGGCTTTTGACTAGTCATATTGCGCCTCTGAGAATATCGGCTTCGGCGCGCACTGCAAGCTCATTAACAAATTGTTAGATCAAAACATCACTGCGCTTTGAGCCACATCGATAGCCACAAACAGCTCCCAGAGACCTGGCGGCCCATGTTTCGCGCCGTTGATCGTGCAGTGTCTGTCATCGACTAGAGTGGTTGGACCGAGCTGACAGCTTTTAGGACGGTCTGGCCGACCCAAAGTGATCTTGGGATGATCGAGACTTAGCATGGCCAGCGTTTACCATAAGTTCCGATCGCTCCCGAAGCGGCCATTCGCTTGGTCAGCCAAACTTCAGGATATCGACGTGACAACGGCCGCAGACTATTCGGACATCGCTGACGAATATCCGAGAAACAAGTGTCCTGGCAACGTGCTGTTATGCAGACCGCTGTTCACATTTCTTTATAGACCCGCAGCCTCTCGCGCGCGCCATCAAACGACATGCCTTCGGCACGTTCTGCAGCCTTTTAGAGCAACTAGCTAGAGAGGTCGGCGTCGGATACATCTCAAGAGCATCATCGCGGTCGCAGCCAAAGCTGTTTACACCCGGATACTCCCAAAAATCTGGTCCAGAAGCGACCGGTCTGGCCCAACTCAAAGGAATTGACGTACCGCGACGTCGCGTTTCTGGACACAAACACCAACTCGTACCGGGAGCGATAGAAGCTGCCCGTCCGCCCTCGCTTTTGGCCCAGACACGCAGGTGCCTTAAATCGACTTAAAGCGGAGCCCGCGTAGGTTAGACCGGATCGTTTTCCTTTACTGGGCGCTGCACCCAAGGAAAACACAGATTGAACTGAACTGCCTTGCAGGCGATGATGACGTTTATCTAAGTGATCCGTACCGCGAGCCCCTCTCGGACACTCTCTCAGGTGCACCCAAAGACAGATCCGAGAAAACGTTTCAAAAGGTGGCCGGCGTTAGAAGACGTGGCCCGCCCGAAGGTCTCGGCGTGCTATTTTTTGGACAATGCCGCCGATCGCTACACGTAGCTAAGAGCCCAAAGCTGCCCGCAAGTCGATCAACTCGACCAATATCTGCGACCAAGTCGTGGCGCGCAAAGTCCAGCAAGACCTGCGATCAGCATCCATGCAGCCGCAGGGAGCGGAACCGCTGGAACTGCCGTAATACGTATAACCATATCATCATAGTCGTCGTTTTCACGGGCTCCTCCGTCATCGAGGAATAGCCAGATTGATCCACAATCGGCGCCTGTAACGTCGCCTACACAGACTGCCCCGAAGCTCATCATATCGACGCCGTCGCCAGTATCATTTGGATTGTTCCCCAAACCTCCAGAGCCCATGACATTGTTGACCTTGGTGCTGTTGCCGCTCGTCGAAAACTCGAATGCCAGACTGCTGCTAACAAAAGAACCCATTGGCGTCAGACTGTATACACCTGTGCCGCCGGTTCCACCTGCGGTAGATATGGAATCTGCGCCGACAGTCAAAGTATTCTTGTACTTCGCCTCTGACCCAAAGTACTCGTAGCGATAAGCGGATGCTGAACCGATAACCTGACCTCCGAAGAACCCGGCGACAGAAATACGACCGTCCGACAGCGCAGATCGATCTGAAAGAACCGCTGCAGAGTTAGCTTCAGCAAACTCCAAAAAATTGTTTTCGGCGTTGGATTTGTCAAGTGGTCCCGATGGCACCACCGCACTTACCAAGTCAAAGCCGACCGAAGAGTTGCCATCTATAATACTAAGAGACGCGCCACTCGCAGACGACGCCACGAAAGCAACAACAAAGGCCGACACTATAGAAGAGAAAATGATCCGCATGATCCTCACCACCAAACCCGTCACAATTAAAACACAAAGAGATCACAGAATGATCATTTTTGGTGTTAACACACCGTTCATAGATGCACAAGACCTCGATTGGTCAGTCTAAGACAATCGAACACCAAGCTCTCGCTCTGCTTTGGCGCTTTTTCGAGTCTGACTATCCGTTTGGATGCACTCAGCCCAGGCATATGCGAAGAACACCTGACACTCGAAGCGCCAGACACGCCGCCCCAGCCTTGAACAGAGCGCTCTATGAAAGCTTGGTCCTTGTTGCAGTAAAGCGCTCGAGAAAAAATTTATCGAAGTGCAAGACCACCGAAACGCATGAACGAGAGAAAGGTCGCTTGTTAGCTCAAAGCGCGACGCTCCGCAGGGAATGACTTCTGTGAGTTAGTTTCTTTGACGGTCTTTGGTTTGATTGGTGGAAAATTCGTTAGGGTGTTGCTTCCGGCGGGCGGGAGGCGATGCGATGACGGGGCCGTGTCAGGACGAGAATCACCGCTACATCTGTCCCGGCAACAAAGAGAGGCGACACGTTTGGCGGATCTGTTCCGATCCCGATCGAAATGCCCCGGATTGGCGCGATCGCCAGCGTGGGCGTTAAATTCCGGTTGCACGCGATGGGCGCCGAAGGCCAAAGGCGGCCCCAACTCGGAGGCCCGCGCCATGCATCGCAAGACATGCGACAGAGCCCGGCGACATCGCCCGCCAATGCACCGGCGCCAGAATTCATCATAGTTCATCCGAGTTCATCCGAGTTCAACCCGATAGCCCGGCTGATAGCCTGGCGACGGCGCAAGACGCTCGAGAGGCTCTGCGCTCATCCAAAACGCATCCCGTTCCGGGACGAAGCCAAGCACGAAGCCAAGCACGGAGCCCCGCACGGGACGCATGTGACGTTCAAGCCGAGATTACCCTCGCCGCCATCGCCCAACCCCCCGGCAACCAGCCAGACACCCAGCCAGACAACTAGCCAGGCAC
>JBCCNY010000190.1:0-6454 GCA_039025595.1 Pseudomonadota bacterium
GCGAGCGGCACAATGTCATGTCGGTCGCCATGTTTCAGCGATAGCGCCATCCGACGCCCATTGTCGCGATAAAGCAGAGCCGCGTGACCCTTCGACCAAGGTCGCTCCACTCGCAGGCATTCATCGCAAATTTCGGCCCCGCCCAGGAACTCGCCGGGCAGAGGCACGCCGCAGGAATGACATGTCGTGCCTGAAATGACCGGCGTATCCCGCCAGCATGCGCCACAAAGCCCGTATTCATTTTCCACAAGCTCATCGCACAAAGAGCAGCGAGGCGGATAGACTAGCCGGAGCGCGGATTGCAGATGTTTTTGCAGCATGGCGACATGTACTCGCCGAAGAATGCAAGCGAGCCTTTCGGCTCAAAACCTTAAACTGCGGTTGGTTAACAACTCGTTGCTGGCCGCGAAAGGCTGCGGCGAGACGTCCCGCCTGCATCATGCGTCCTGGCTATGCAAGCATTGACGCGACGTCGCGCGCGCTTATCTCTAAGCGATCCCGCTAGTGTAACAACTGAACGACATGTTTGACACGCAAGACAAATCCCAAGGCTGTCCTGTTCACGCCGTTGACCATCTGCCGGACGATCATCCGGCCGTACCGGATCAGAAGACCGGCATTCTTCTGGCCAATCTCGGAACGCCTGATCATTACAGCTATTGGCCGATGCGCCGGTACTTAAACGAGTTTTTGTCCGATCGGCGCGTGATCGACTATTCTCCTTGGCTCTGGCAACCGCTGTTGCAGCTCGTGATCCTCAGTAAGCGGCCGTTCACGTCTGGCGCGGCCTACAAATCAATCTGGAATGAGGACAAGAACGAAAGCCCGCTGATGACAATCACGCGGGACCAGACCGAAAAACTGGCGAAAGCGATGCAAGACCAGTACGGCGACAGCGTCATGGTCGATTTCTGCATGCGGTATGGCAATCCGTCGACCAAATCGAAAGTGCGCAAGCTGACGGAGGCGGGCTGCACGCGCATCCTCTTCTTTCCGCTCTATCCTCATTATGCGGGCGCGACCTCGGCCACGGCCATCGATCAGTTCTTTCGCACCCTGATGGAAGAAACCTGGCAGCCCATCGCCCGTGTTGTGCCGCCATACTACGAGCATCCGCTTTACATTGAGGCGCTCGCGCAATCGGTGAAGCGCGCTTATGGCGCCGCAGAGGTCAAGCCGGAGATATTGGTTGTGTCCTATCACGGTATGCCGCAACGCTATCTCAAACAGGGCGATCCCTATCATTGCCAGTGTCAGAAAACGACGCGCCTGCTTAAGGAACGTTTGGGCTGGGACGACACAGAGATTGTGACGACCTTTCAATCTGTGTTTGGCCCGGAAGAATGGCTCAGACCCTACACCGTGGAACATGTCGCGCAGCTTGCCGAAGAGGGGAAAAAGAGCATCGCGGTCATAGCACCCGCTTTCTCTGCCGATTGCATCGAAACGCTCGAAGAGATCAACGAGGAAATCCACGAAAGCTTTGAAGAAGCGGGCGGCGAACATTTCCTCTACATTCCCTGCCTCAACGATGATGATTCACATATTGACGCGCTATCGTCGATCATCGGCGACAACCTGAAAGGCTGGTTGCGCTAGAACTTCGTTCGCGAAACAACGGGCAACGTAACGCGGATTGCCCGAAGGCGTGTGGATGAGCGACAGCGACATCACGATAGAAATGGTCACAGATCTGGCCCAGGCGCCCGGCTGGATCGATATGAAGCGCGAGTTTCTGACCCTCGCCGCAGCGCGTCACCTTAACGCGACGGGGCAGGTGCTCGATCTCGAAGAACAGCTGCACCATACCGTCGCCAAAATCGACACGTTTCTCGGGGAAGATGGTCGCTTTTTCGTTGCGCGTTCTGAAGCGGGCAAGCTAGTCGGCATGGTGTTGTTACACCGCCTGGCTTCGGGAAAGGGAGAAGTCAAACGGATGTTCATCCGACCTGAAGCGCGGCGGCTCGGACTTGCAAGAAAGCTGATGGACAAACTTGAAACAGAGGCACGCGCGATGGGCCTGTCCGCTCTCTACCTAGACACAAGCAGCGGTCTTGGCGAAGCCATTGCTTTCTACAAATCCCTAGGGTTCCACGACGCCCCCTTCGATCCCTCGAGCGTCCAGGACCCTGAAATCGCAAAGCATCTCGTTATCATGGAAAAGCCGCTGAAATTCGACGCTGCGTGATCGCAAATCTTTATGTGTTCGCGTCAAATTCACCTTCTCAAGATTTAGAATTCATGTCTCACGCCCCTCCCACGCTTCATATCGTTTGCGGAAAGATTGCCTCTGGCAAGTCTACTTTGGCCGCCAAACTCGGGCAGGAGACGGCCACCATCGTGATTTCAGAAGACGAGTGGTTGAAAGCGCTTTTTGCCGATAAGATGACGACCATCAGCGACTATGTGCGCTGCATGGCAAAGCTTCGCGAAGTCATGGCGCCACATATCGTATCTCTGCTGCAGGCCGGTGTGTCGGTCGTGCTGGATTTTCAAGCCAATACAGTTGAGGCCCGCTCGTGGATGCGGCGCATTTTCGAGCAGGCCGACGCGTCCCACGTCCTGCATGTGTTGGACGTATCGGATACGGTTTGTTTGGACAGGCTTAGGTCGCGCAACGCGAAAGGTGATCATCCCTTCAACGTCACCGAAGCGCAGTTTCACAAAATCTCGCGCCATTTTGTCCAACCGTCGCCTGAGGAGAACTTCAACATTCTACTGCACAACTAACGTTTATGCCCGCAAATCATGCCGTCACCACGAAGAGTTGGGTCGGCTAGACCAGCAAAACCTGGGTGCCGACGGTCGTTTTGTTGAACAGATCCTCGATATGCTCATTATAGAGACCGATACAGCCGTTGGATGACTTGCGCCCGATCTTGCGCGTGTCATGCGTGCCATGGATACGGTAATAGGTCCAGCTGAGATAGAGCGCGTGCGTCCCAAGCGGATTGTCCGGGCCTGGCGGCACATAATCGGGCCATGTGGGATTGCGCCGCAACATGGAGGGAGTCGGGCGCCAATCGGGGCCTACGACCTTTTGCACCACCTTTGTGCGGCCCCGGCGCGTCAGCTCTTCGGAAAGCGGAACGCTCGAGGGATAGAGATCATAAGCGCCGTTCTCGCTCCAGAAATGCAGCGCCCGCGATGAGATATCCACCAGAATTGCGCCATTGCTCAGCGTGTCAAAGTAAGGCTCCCAGCTGAGCGAACGAAAGCTGGAGATGTTGCGCGCCACCGATTGCGTCTCGGGTTCAAACACCGTGCTTCCGGTGAAATCTGTCTGCGCAATGGCCGGGGCAGCAAGCGTGCTAGCTGCGCTCGTCAGAAAAGCTCTGCGACCCATTTGCTTGGGGCTCATTTCACTGCGGCGCAGTTCAATGCGTTCATCTGTCAGGTTTGATCGAATCGGCATTTGAATCTCCGCCAGTGCCTGAGAATCGGCCTGATAATATGGCGCGAGGGCCGCACTCGCAATTGAAACGGCAGTCAATCGCTCCCACGAGCATGGACCGGGTTTGAAACTCGCGAGCGCCCGCGCTAGAGGAAACACATGTCATGACCGGGTGGGAAAAGATGTTTCGATCGATCAGTCTTTTGGCGATAGCACTTGTCGCGCTGACAGCGTGCGCGCCCCCGCCACCTGCGATCGGACCTGACGGACAGCCCTTGCCAACTGTCTATCGCATCCGGGCAGGCGACGCCGCACAAATCCAATTCCGCATGCTCGACTCAGTCAATTCACTCCGACAGGCTGCCGGCGCTCAACCCGTGCAGATGAACGCACAGCTGAACGCCGCCGCTGCCACGCATTCCAAAGACATGGCCCTGCAAAATCGACCTTGGCATTTTGGGTCCGACGGATCCTCGCCCATCGATAGGGCCCGCCGGGCTGGCTATACTGGCGAATTGGTGGGTGAGACGATTTCCGAAACCTACGAGACCGAAACCGAAACGCTCGCTGCTTGGATGGACGACCCTGCGACGCGAAATGTCATCCTCGATCCGTCTGCACGCGATATGGGGTTTGCCTGGGAACAGGAACGCAATGGAAAGCTCTGGTGGACCCTAGTGATGGGACGCTGAACCGCGACCATTCGACCATGCGCGGCATTTCTGAATTGTATCTCGCTAAACTCCGATCGATTTGACGCCCATCAGGGTGAAAAAATGGCAAGGCTGCTATCATTTCTTTGTGACGTGAGCACTGGACATCAGACGACGCTATTTCCGACGCAGAACGTCCGCAAAAAAGAGAAAAGCGGACCGGGGCGTCAACATCTCAGGCGTTGATGCGGATTGGGGTGCCGTTGCGGATCATGGCATATATTACTTCCATCTCTTTGTTCTCCACGGCAATACACCCTGCTGTCCAATCCGGGCCAAGATTTGCCCGTCTTGCGGCCCAGTTGGGTTGACCATGAATGAAAATGTCGCCGCCGGGATGCTTACCCTTGGCGGCGGCAAAGGCGCGATCTTCGTAGTTTGGATAAGAGACCCCCAAAGACAGATGAAAGTTGCTGTTCGGGTTGCGCCGATCAATCATGTAATCGCCCTCGGGCGTCTTACCGTCACCTTCAAACTGCTTGTGACCTTCGGCGGTAAATCCGAGCTCCACCTCGTATTCTTTCAACATCGTATTCCCGTGATAGAGAAACATGTTGCGGGCACCTTTATTGACGACAATCTGCGTCACATCCGGGCCAAAATAGCGCTTGAACCGGCTACGGCTGCATCCTGACGTGCCCATAGCCGCGATGCCTGAACAGAGAAAAGTCCGACGCTTCATGTGTGCTCACCTCAATCGCGTTGGTTTTTTCGCGACTATAGCAAACCGCGATTCGTCTTCATACTCTCAAATGTGTGATGTGATAGGGTTAAGCGCCGAAAATGACGGGTTTTTACTCGGCTGCTTCGTCTGCGTTCAAGAAGCCACCCGATTGGCGCGCCCAAAAGCGGGCATACAGCCCACCTTTTGCCAAAAGTGCCTCATGCGGGCCACTTTCGACAATCCTTCCACCGTCCAAAACGATGATCCGGTCCATCTGGGCAATCGTCGACAGGCGATGCGCAATTGCGATGACGGTTTTCCCCGTCATCATACCGTATAGTGTCTTTTGGATTTCGGCCTCGACCTCGCTGTCGAGCGCGCTTGTCGCCTCGTCCAGAACGAGAATCGGCGCGTCCTTGAGGATCACTCGGGCGAGGGTGATCCGCTGACGCTGACCGCCAGAGAGCTTTACGCCGCGCTCACCAACATGGGCGTCGTAGCCCGTGCGCCCCTGTGGATCGAGAAGGTCAAGGATAAATTCATGCGCCTCGGCCTGGCGGGCGGCGGTCAGCATCTCATCCTCTGTCGCCTCGGGACGGGCATAAAGAATGTTCTCGCGCACCGAGCGGTGAAGCAACGCACTATCCTGCTGCACCATTCCAATCTCTGCGCGCAGACTATCCTGCGTCACTTCACGCACATCCTGCCCATCAATCAGGATCTGGCCGGATTCCGGGTCGTAAAAGCGTAGCAGCAGCTTCACCATTGTCGACTTTCCCGCACCCGATCGGCCGACCAGACCAATCTTCTCGCCTGGCGCGATCGTCAGAGATATCCGGTCAAGTCCGCCGCTGCCTTTGCCGAAATGGTGCGAGACCTCGCGTATTTCGATACCACCCTCTCTCAGTTGAATCCGGCCCGCGCCCTGCGTGTCCACGAGCTCAATGGGTTGCGCAATCGTCTCCATGCCCTCCGCCACAACGCCGAGCTGACGGAAAAACGAGGAGAGCGCCCACATGATCCACCCTGTCATCGCGTTCAAACGCAAGGTCAGCGCCGTGGCCGCTGCGACAAGACCAACCGTCGCCTCTCCCTCGACCCAAAGCCAGATGGACCAACCCACAATCCCGACGATCAAAAACCCGTTCAACGTGACGAGAGAGATGTCCATGATCGTGAAAATCCGCATCTCTTTCTGAAACGTCTTGCGGGTGTTTTCGATCGCCTCCTTGGCGTAGTCGAGTTCGCGTTCGTTATGCGCAAAGAGTTTGACGGAGTGAATATTGGTATAGCTGTCGACCACGCGTCCCGTGACCTCACTACGCGCGTCAGAGGCCGCCTGCGAGGCAGGACCAACACGTGTGATCGTCCAGCGTACCAGCAGCAAATACAAGCTCAGCCAGATGAGCAACGGAACGGTCAACCGAATATCGGCCTCAGACAGCAAGACCGCGGCGCCGATGATATAGGCCATAGAGAACGCAATCGCGTCGAAGGCCTGAAAGACGGCCTCGCCCGCCGCCGGCGGCGTTTGCATGATCCGGTTTGCAATGCGCCCCGCAAAGTCATTTTCAAACCAGCCAACGGATTGCCGCAGCACGTGCTTGTGCGCACGCCAGCGGATCAACGTGCCGAGATTGGGCATGATACCGTTGTTGAGAAACATCACATCCAGCGCCTGCA